>NZ_FOQW01000038.1:0-16903 GCF_900113845.1 Methylobacterium brachiatum
CCGTCTCGATGATGTCGCCGATCGTCTGGGTCTTCTCCGACAGGCTGACGATGTTGCCGGCCACGGCCTCCGCCTGCTCGCGGATCGCGTCCATGGCCTTGGCGGTGTCGGAGACCGCGCGCAAACCCTGGCGGGAGGTCTGGGCGGTGGCCTGGGCGGTGGCGATCACCTCGGTGGCGCGCTTGCCGATCTGCGCGCCGGAATGGGTGATCTCGTCCACCGTGGCGGCGGTCTCCTGCACGGCGGCGAATTGCTCCTCCACCGAGGCCGCCTGCTGCTGGGCCGAGGCGCGGATCTCGGCGGCGGCGGCGTTGAGGTCGGCGGTGGCGGCGCGGTTCGTCCGGGCGAGATCGGACAGGCCGTCCACCATCGCGTTCAGCGTGCGCCCCAGGCGCGCGATCTCGTCGCCGCCGCGCATGTCGAGCTTGCCCGAGAGGTCGCCGGAGCCGACCCGCTCGACGAAGGCCATGACGGTCTCCAGCGGGTGCACCACGGCGCGGCGGATCATCCAGGTGACCAGCATCGCCAGCAGGACCGCCGCGGCGAGGGTCAGGTAGATCGACAGGCGCGAGCGCTCATAGACCTCGTGGGCGGCGCGCTGCCCCAGGGCCATGCCGCCGTCGAGCAGGGTGCGCAGGTTGGTGATGCCGCCCAGGAACGGCGCCTGCAGGCGGCTGATCTCGTCGTTGCGGGCCTCGACCCCGGCCACATCCTGCTGGGCGATGGCGGCGAACTGCGCCTCGCTCGCAGCCCGGACATCCCGGAACGAGCGCTGCACCTCGGCCGCCGCCGCGGCGATCCGGTCCCAGACGGCGTTGCGCTGGGCCGAGATCGAGAGCGTCCGGTACTCGCCGGCGAGCTGCATCGTGGTGGCCAGCGCGCTCTCGACCTGGGCCGCGGTCCGGCGCCACGCCGCCACGTTGTCGTCGGTGCGCGCCGGGCGGCCCTGGGCCTGCGACAGCAGCGCGATCACGGCGTTGCGGCGCAGGAGCCCGAGATCCCGGGCCTGGTTGCCGAGGTCGTCGAGCTGGCGCAGCACCGACATGTCGCGCCGGACGATGGCGTCGGTCGTGTCGCGGACCGCCCCGATCTGCTCGAGGGCGTAGAAGCCCAGGGCCACGATCACCACCGTGACGGCGACGAAGCCGAGGAGGATGCGTCTTCCGATCGAGAACGTCACGGTCGGGGCTGGCTCCGGTGATGGGGCGCGGGGGCGCGGACCTGAACAGTTAGGGCAGCACGCGACGCAGGAGGCGGGGCAGGTCGACGACGACGAAATCCGGTCGGCCGCCGCCGGCCGAAGCGGGGGCATAGCCCGAAGCGGCGGCGTTGCCCAACCCGGCGGGGTCGGCCGCCTCCGCCATCCCTGCGGCAGACGGTCCCGCCGCGGCGGCGATCCCCAGCACCCGGTCGACCGCCAGCGCCACGGGCTGGGCCTGGCCGCCGCGCAGCACCACGAGATGCCCGACCTCGCCCTCGGCCTCGGGCGGCGCTTCCGGCCGGCCGAGCGCCCGGGCGAGGCCGAGGACGCCGACGATCCGGCCCGAGAGGGCGATCAGGCCGAGCAGCGCCGGCACCGCCCCGGGCATCGGCGTGAACGGGCGCATCGGCAGCACGTGCGCGACCGCCGCGAGGGGAATCCCGTAGCGCTCGGTCCCGCAGGCGCAGACGAGGTGGTCGATGCCGGTCTCGGGTCCCGCGGCGGCCTGGCTGCGCCGGGCCAGGGACGCGGCGCGCTCGGCCCGGATGTCCCGCGCGGTTCTCGGCTTCGTCGCCTGCTCCGGTGCGCTTATGCGCGCGTCCATCAGGGCCTCCCGGTTCCGCCATCCGCGCCGAGCCCGGCGCGGGCCGCGGCCGCGCCGGCGGCGATCTCGCCCGCCGCGGCGCCGTCGCCCTCGAGCAGGAGGGTGTTCGGCCCGAGGGCTTGGCTGAGCGCGATGGCGTTGTCGAGAGCGCGGGCCGCCGCCTCGGGGCGGCCGAGCGCGATCAGCAGCAGCCCGAGATGGTAATGGGCCATCACGAAGCCCCGGTCGAGATAGAGCGCCGCCCGCAGGGCCCGCTCGGCCTCGACGTCCCGGCCGAGGGTGCGGGCGAGGAGCCCCTCGTAGAAGCGCAGGGCCGGATCGGTCGGGTCCCGCGCCAGGGCGTCGCGCAGCACCCGCCAGGCGGCGCCGGTCTCCCCGGCATCGGCGAGCGCACGGATGCGCGCGAGGTCGCCGGCCGGCGTCTCGCCATCGCCCAGGTCGAGGCTCGGCAGGAAAGCGGGCCGGGGCGGGGCGAGGATCGTCGCCACCGCGCTCTCGACGGGCTCGTCCGGCTCGTCCGCCTCGTGAATGCGCGGCACCGACCAGGCCGGCTCGAGTGCCTGCGGGACCGGCCGGGGCGCCAGCGTCGGCACCGCGTCGGCCAGGCGCCGATAGGCGACGGTCCCGGGCAGGCTGACCGGGTCGAGGAAGCCGGAGAAGGTCGGGTTGGGCTCGGCATGGCCGAGCAGCATCCAGCCGTCCGGCCGGAGGCGGCGACCGAGGCCGCGCACCACCGCGGCCACCGTCTCGGCCTCGAAATAGATCAGCACGTTGCGGCACAGGATCAGGTCGAAGCCCTCGCCCGGCGGGACCTTGGGCTCGACCAGGCTCAGGAGGTTGCCGCGCTCGAACCGCACCAGCGCGCGGTATTCCGGCCGCAGGGCGAAGCCGCCCTCGCGCCGGATCCCGGGGGCGGGGGGCAGGCGCGTAAAGTAGCGCAGGCGGTCCTCCGGCGGCATGGTCCGGAGCGCCCAGCGCCCGTACTCGGCCGCCCGGGCGGTCGCCAGCGCCTCGACGCTGATATCGGTGCCGAGGATCACGATCCGCCAGTCGGGCAGGGCATCGCCCAGGGCCTCGCGCACCAGGATCGCCAGGGAATAGGGCTCGGCCCCGGTCGAGCATCCCGCGCTCCAGATCCGCAGGGTGCGGTCGTGCCGATGCGCCGCGATCAGCGCCGGCAGGATCGTCTCGCGCAGGGCCTGGAACTGCTCGGCGTAGCGGAAGAAGAAGGTCTCGCCGACCGTGATCTCGGCCTCGAGATTGGCCCATTCCGCCTCGCCCCGGGACCGGTCGGCCAGCAGGGCGCTGTAGGCGGCGCAATCGGCGATCGCGGTGGCCCGGAAGCGCCGGTGCAGGCGCTCGGTCAGGAGCTCGTCCTTGTCGATGTAATAATGATGGCCGGTGCGCGCGATGATCCGCGCCTTCAGCGCGGCATAGGCCGGGTCGCCACCCGGATCGGGGCGGGAAGGAACGAAGCGCGGCATCGCCGATCACGCGGACGGGGGCAGGGCGGCCAGGCGCTCGGCCGCCGCCCGGGTCAGCGCCGCGACCCGTTCCCGCTCCTGCGCGGTCAGCAGGCTCTCGGGGGAGAGGGCGTGGACGAGCCGGTCGCCGATCACGAGCTCGGCCGCCACGCAGCCGTTGAGCGTCCCGGCCTCCTCGGCCGGCCGGATCGCGTCCTCGGGCACGATCACCAGATCGGCGGCGCGGTCGACCAGATAGGCGACCGCATCGTCCCGGGTGAGCACCAGATGCGCGTAGAGGCCGGGCCGGGTGGCGGCCGGGCGCAGGCCGAGGAGCGGCGCCAGATCGATCACCGGGATCGGCGCGCCGCCGAGATTGAGGAAGCCGGCGAGCCAGCCGCCGGTCGCCGGGGGCTTGTGCAGGTCCGGCAGCGGCAGGATCTCGGAGACGGCCGCGCGCGGCAGGGCGCAGGGCGTGCCGGCGATGTCGAGGAGCAGATAGGCCGAACCGCTGCTGGCCAAAGCCGCCCCCTCCCGTACGCATCGCGGCCCCGCCGGGACAGGCCGCGCAATAGGCCCCCGCCCCCCGGCAGGCAATGACCCGATCCCGGCATCCAACACCGGATCGCGGCGCCAGGGAACCATGTCTCCCCTCAGCCGCTTATTTTCCGACGCAGCGGCAAAGCCCAGACGACGGGCGACGCCTCGCCTGCGACTGTCTACGCCAGGGATTGATCATGAGGAAACTTCTGTTGGCCGCCGCGTCGCTGACGCTGCTCGCGGGCTCCGCCTACGCCCAGGGCAACGCGCCCTACAACAATTCCGGCGCACAGGCCGGTGGTCCCCGTGGCGGCCTGGAGCGCGCCGGCGAAGCCGCCGCGATGGAGCAGGGCGCCGCCCCGGCCCAGCGTCCGGTCATGCGCAAGCGCATGAAGCACAAGCGGATGATGAAGCATCATCGCCGGTCGCGTCACCACCAGATGTGAGCAGCCCGGGCGCGCCGCCAAGCGGCGTCACCGGCTCGATCAGGCCTGCCGCAGCCGCGGCAGGCTTTTTTGTTGGGTTTTCCGGTCGCGGCCTACGGCGGTCGCACGGCCGGCTCTGCAGGTCGCGACGCGCCCCTCCCGCGCGGGCCAGCGGATTCACCCCATCGTTTCGGCATCAAGCGCTTGCGGCGCCGCGCTTTTCTTCTCCCCTTGCGGGCTACGATGTTCACACATCGCTGCCGGACGCGAACCAAGGCCAACCCCAGACGCGCCTCCCTCCCCCCTCTGCGGGGGAGGGTGGGCCGGCCGTCAGGCCGGGTCGGGACAGGGGAACCCGGGTTCAGGACAAGGCGTGGCCGGCATGACGGGCGAAGCCCTATTCTGCCGCGTCGCTCCCCTCTCCCGACCCCCTTCGGGGGCCACCCTCCCCCGCAGAGGGGGGAGGGAGGGCGCGTGTCGGCCTCGGAGAGACGTCTCTTGCAGCCGAGAACCGTCCGGACCGTGTTCTGTGAAGCCGCCCGCCCGCACGGGAGAGGGGCCAGGGGTGGCGCAGGCGGCACCGCTGCGCCACTTCCGGGACCACCCACCAATTCCCTCCCCGCAAGGGGGGAGGAGCGCGTGTTCCACCTTTCGTCACGACCTGCGCATGTCCGCGCCCCTGCGGGACAGACGACCCGCACCGCGACCGGCAGCGTGCGAGTTCGGTCACCCCAATGGAGCGGGCCTTCGCCACCCCCGCGACCTGTGCGCATCCGATCCGCCGCGTGCCCAACCCGGTTGCCCGGCCGCCCCGGCGGGTTCACTCTCGTGCGAAAGCCGACCACCCCACAGAGTGTTCGCAAACGAACATCCCCAGGCCGGACGGGCCGGGGAACGCCAGGAGTCTCGATGTCACGACCGCTCGATCGGAGATCCGAGGACAGGGTCGAGGCCACCGGGGTCGAGGCGCGGCGCAGCGCCATCGTGGCGGCCGTGCGCCAGCGGGGCTTCGTCACGATCGAGGCCCTGGCCGCGCAGTTCGGCGTTACCGTCCAGACGATCCGGCGGGACCTGAACGAGCTGAGCGCCGAGGGCCGGCTCGAGCGTTACCGGGGCGGCGGCGGGTTGCCGTCGAGCGTCGAGAACATCGACTATGCCGACCGGCGGGTGACGCTCCTGCCGGAGAAGACCCGGATCGGCCGGTTGGCGGCCAGCCGGATCCCGTCGCATTGCTCGGTCTTCGTCAATATCGGCACGACCCCCGAGGCGGTCGCCCGGGAATTGACCCGGCACGACGACCTCAGCGTCATCACCAACAACCTCAACGTCGCGCTCTCCCTGGCCGAGGCCACGGAATTCCACATCGTCGTGGCCGGCGGCACCGTGCGCAACCGCGACGGCGCGGTGCTCGGCCAGCTCACCTGCGACACGCTCAGCCAGTTCCGGGTGGACGTGGCGGTGATCGGCATCAGCGGCATCGACGCCGACGGCGCGCTGCTCGACTACGATTACGAGGAGGTGCGGGCGACGCAGACCATCCTGGCCCATGCCCGCAAGACCTTCCTGGTCGCCGACCACACCAAGTTCACCCGGCGCCCGATGGTGCAGGTCGGGCGGCTGGATCAGGTGGATACCTTCTTCACCGACCGGATGCCGCCGCCCGAGATCGTCGCGATGATCGAGCGCCAGGGGGTCACCCTGGCGGTGGCCGACGACGAACCGTAACGAACATGCGTTTTTTCGCTTGCGAAAATCGGCAGGCGGCTCAATATATCTTGAACCTGCCATTCAGGGCGGGAGAGGAGGAACAATGCCGGCTGCACCGCGCCAGCACGCGCCGTCCGACGCCTACGATCTCCTGGTCATCGGCGGCGGCATCAACGGCACCGGAATCGCGCGCGATGCGTCGGGCCGCGGCCTGTCGGTCCTGCTGGCCGAGCGCGGGGACCTGGCCGGCTTCACCTCCTCGTCCTCGACGAAGCTGATCCACGGCGGGCTGCGCTACCTCGAATATTACGAGTTCCGTCTGGTCCGCGAGGCCCTGGCCGAGCGCGAGCGGCTGCTGCGTCAGGCCCCCCACGTGATCTGGCCCCTGCGCTTCGTGCTGCCTCACGACGAGGGCCTGCGCCCGGCCTGGATGCTGCGGCTCGGCCTGTTCCTGTACGACCACCTCGCCCGGCTGCGGACCCTGCCGGGCTCGAAGTCGGTGGACCTGCGCACTTCGCCCTACGGCGCGCCGCTGCAGAAGCGGCTGACCAAGGGCTTCGTCTATTCGGATTGCTGGGTCGAGGACAGCCGCCTGGTGGTGCTCAACGCCATGGATGCCCGCGAGCGCGGCGCCACGGTCCTGACCCGTACCGGCGTCGTCTCGGCACGGCGCGAGGGTGAGGGCTGGGTCGCGACCTTGCGCGACGAGCGCACCGGAACCGAGCGGACGGTCCGGGCCAGGGCCGTGGTCAACGCCGCCGGCCCCTGGGTCAGCGCGACGCTGGGCGGCACGCTCGGCATCAACAGCCGCGCGGCGGTCCGCCTGATCAAGGGCAGCCACATCGTGGTCAAGCGCCTGTTCCCGGGCGACCAGGCCTATATCCTGCAGCAGCCCGACAAGCGGATCATCTTCGCGATCCCCTACGAGCGCGACTTCACGCTGATCGGCACCACCGACGTGCCCTATGACGGCGAGCCCGGCCCGGTCTCGATCTCCCCGGAGGAGACCGATTACCTCTGCGGCTGCATCAACCGCTCGTTCGACACCCGCATCACCCCGGCGGACGTCGTCTGGAGCTATTCGGGCGTGCGCCCGCTCTACGACGACGCGGCCGAGAACGCCTCGGCGGTGACCCGCGACTACGTCCTCGACGTGGAGGACCAGGGCGGCAAGGCGGCGGTGCTCTCGGTGTTCGGCGGCAAGATCACCACCTACCGGCGCCTGGCCGAGCACGCGATCGAGAAGCTCAAGCCGTTCTTCCCCGGCCTCAAGCCGGCCTGGACCGGCGAGGCGGTCCTGCCCGGCGGCGCCATGCCGGATGCGGATTTCGACCAGTTCCTGGCCAAGCTCCAGGCGGAGAAGCCGTTCCTGCTGGCCGAGACCGCGCGGCGCCTCGCCCGCGCCTACGGGACCAAGGCCCGCGAGATCGTCGGGACCGCGCAGTCGATGGCCGATCTCGGCGAGGCGTTCGACGGCGGCCTGACCGCGGCCGAGGTCGATTACCTGCGCGTCGCGGAATGGGCGGTCACCGCCGAGGACATCCTCTGGCGCCGCTCGAAGCTCGGCCTGCGCACCAGCCCGGAGAGCGCCGCGCGCCTGTCCGCCTACCTCGACCGCAGGGCTGAGGCTGCTTGATTGTGTCGAACCCGAGCCGGCGCGAGACCGGTCGGGCCTAACCAGGGAGGGAACGATGAGCCGTTACGTCGGGGCCATCGACCAGGGCACCACGAGCAGCCGCTTCATGGTGTTCGATCGCGAGGGCAGCGTCATCGCGCTGGCCCAGGCCGAGCACGCGCAGATCTATCCGGCTCCCGGCCATGTCGAGCACGACGCCGCCGAGATCTGGACCAAGACGCAGGCCGTGATGCGCGAGGCCCTGGACAAGGCCGGCCTCCAGCCCACCGACCTCGCCGCGGTCGGCATCACCAACCAGCGCGAGACCACGCTGATCTGGGACCGGCGCACCGGCAAGCCGCTCCACAACGCCCTGGTCTGGCAGGATACCCGCAACGACCGGCTGGTCGCCGAGTTCGCCCGGGACGGCGGCCGCGACCGGTTCCGCGACCTCACCGGCCTGCCGCTGGCGAGCTATTTTTCCGGGCTGAAGCTGCGCTGGCTGCTCGACCATGTCGAGGGTGCCCGGGAGCGGGCCGAGGCCGGCGACGTGCTGTTCGGCAACATCGACACCTGGCTGGTCTGGAACCTCACCGGCGGCACCGAGGGCGGGCTGCACGTCACCGATGTGACCAATGCCAGCCGCACGCAGCTGATGTCGCTGAAGTCCCTGGAATGGGACGACGGCATGCTGGCGACCTTCGGCATCCCGAAGGCGATGCTGCCAAAAATCGTCTCGTCGAGCGAGGTCTATGGCGAGACCAAGGCGCCGTTCGCGGGCGTGCCGATCGCCGGCATCCTGGGCGACCAGCAGGCGGCCCTGTTCGGCCAGACCTGCTTCAGTCCGGGCGAGGCCAAGAACACCTACGGCACCGGCTGCTTCGCGCTGATGAACACCGGCACCGAGCCGGTCCCGTCCAAGGCCGGCCTGGTCACGACCCTGGCCTACCGGCTCGACGGCGAGAAGCCGGCCTACGCCCTGGAGGGCTCGATCGCCATCACCGGCGCCCTGGTGCAGTGGCTGCGCGACAACCTCCACATGATCAAGGATTCGGCCGAGGTCGAGACGCTGGCCACCACGGTCGAGGACAATGGCGGCGTCTACTTCGTGCCGGCCTTCTCGGGCCTCTACGCGCCGCACTGGAACGAGGGCGCCCGCGGGCTGATCATCGGGCTCACCCGCTACGTCAATCGCGGCCACATCGCCCGCTCGGTGCTGGAGGCGACCGCCTTCCAGACCCACGAGGTGCTGGACGCGATGGCCAAGGATTCCGGGATCCCCGTCAAGGAGCTGCGCGCCGACGGCGGCATGGTCGCCAACAACACGCTGATGCAGTTCCAGGCCGACATGCTCGACGTGCCGGTGGTGCGCCCGAAGGTCTCCGAGACCACGGCGCTCGGGGCCGCCTACGCGGCGGGCCTCGCGGTTGGCTACTGGAAGGGCCTCGACGACCTCAAGCGCAACTGGGGCGTCGACAAGCGCTGGACCCCGAAGATGGATGCCGGCCAGCGCGAGAAGATCGCCGCCGCCTGGGGTCGGGCGGTGCAGCGCTCCTTCGACTGGAAGCTCGACGAGGATTGAGGGGGCGCCTTCGGGCCGGATCACGCCCACCCGCGACCTCATCCTGCGGTGCTGCGCAGCAGCCTCGAAGGAGGGCTCCTTCGAGGCCTCCGCTCCGGCACCTCAGGATGCGGGAAGAGATCGGAAGGCCGACAGAGATCGACCACCATCTCAAAGACTTAGACGCTCGAACAAGCTGTAAAGCCTTACAATAAACAGCAAACGGGGGAGATAGACCATGACGTCGCCATTCCTGGGTGAATTCCTCGGTACGATGACGCTGATCGTGCTGGGAGACGGCGTCGTCGCCGGCGCCCTGCTCAAGCGGTCCAAGGGTGAGGGCGCCGGCTGGATCGCCATCACGGCCGGCTGGGCCTTCGGGGTTCTCGCCGGGATCTTCGTCGCCACCGCCACCGGCAGCCCGGACGCGCATCTCAACCCCGCCGTGACCGTGGCGGGCGCCGTCGGCTCCGGGGATTTCTCGAAGCTCTGGGTCTACATCCCGGCCCAGATGCTCGGCGCCTTCGCGGGCGCGGCGATCGTCTGGCTGCACTACCTGCCCCACTGGGCCGCGACGCCCGAGCCGGATCTCAAGCTCGCCTGCTTCTGCACCGGGCCGGCGATCCGCGACGCCAAGGCCAACTGGACCTCGGAGATCATCGCCACCTTCTTCCTGATCCTGACCATCTCGGCGCTGGTGACCAACACGCTCGGCGCCTCCGGGGCGATCCCGCGCGGAGTCGCGCCCTACATGGTCGGCATGCTGGTCTGGGGCATCGGCCTCTCGCTCGGCGGCACCACCGGCTACGCGATCAACCCCGCCCGCGACCTCGGGCCGCGCATCGCCCACGCGGTGCTGCCGATCGCCGGCAAGGGCTCGTCCGACTGGGGCTACGCGCTCGTCCCGGTGGGCGGCCCGGTGATCGGGGCCGTGCTGGCGGGGCTGCTGGTGCGGGCGCTCGGGATCTGAGGCTGCGGGCACCTGCGTTCCGAAGACCCTTCCGGCACGCGAGGCCGGCATGATCTGAAGCAGCGTGGGCGCCGGACACGCTCCAGCGTCCGCCGCCGAGTAACCGGCGGTCGCGGGAACGCCGGATTACTCTGGCTCCGACTCAGGCCGGCGGCACTCCGGATGCTGCGGGCTCGCGGCAGCGATGGATCCGGAGATCACCGGCAGGCCCGCAAACCGCTCCGACGGGCAGAGACGCACCGGTCTGCGCTCGGCCTCCGAAATCCCGAACGTGCTGCCATCCGTCAAAACGGGGCCTCTCTCGATCAGATAGGCCGCCAGCATTTCCGTCCGCGCCATCAAAAGCTTCAGGTCGCCTGCCGCGCTGATGAGCTCCAGCTCGCGGTCGACGAATTTGCGCAGCCCGTGCGTGACGATGCCGACGCCGCCGGTCCGCGCATCGCGAAAAGGATGGATGCCCACCCAGAGCGGGACCGGAAAACGCGGGTATGGCGCGAAGGCGTCTTTGCCCATTTCGGCCCAGAACTGTGGCGGCTGGGCGACCTCGGCATCCCAGACGACGCCGAGAGAATCCGGTGCGAGGCTGAGCAGCCCGTCGACGATGGCGCTCGTCATGCGAGCCGCCGGGAGCAGATGCTCTTGCTGGCCCATGATCGTCACGATCAGGTGCAAAGTGCTCTCCCGAAATGCCGCGCCGGCGCCGGGCTACAAGATCGAGGCCCGTGCGATCAGATGCTCATCGATCGGCAATGGAGCCTCGATCGACATGACGGCGACGAGGCGGCCTGAGCACTTCAGGAGCGGACTCGGTCGCGCATCGGCACCCGTCGGTGAGCTGCCCGTGCCCACACCCTCGACGGCGAGGTCTGGATAACGCTGACGCAGCACGGTCACCAGCTGCGCCAAGTCCGGCGAGATCGGCCTTTTCAGCAGAATATAGGCAAGCGGCCCAGCCATCAATTCTACCTTATAGATCTTGATTGATACTTGATTAGCGCATTGCACCACGTCAATAGCGTTTTGCAAAACTCCCGATCACCGGCGATTCTCCCGTTCCTCGCCACGCCACAGGCTGGGGATGAGAGGCCCGGACCCGTGCTGTCCTCGGCCATGGGCAGCGTCGGCGACGCGTTTCGCGTTTGGGCCGAGCGGGACGACGATCGGCTTGACCCTGCCCAGCGCGATGGCGATCCTGCCCGTCGGGCCGAGCCGCGGCATCAGGTCCGGCCGGGCATTCACCGGTCGAGGAAAACTAGCACATGGTCCGGGAAACGGGATCCGGGACGGTGTGCTAGGTCTCCGCCCCGACATCCCTCTCAACGGGAACCGGGGGGTGTCGCGCCGCAGCGTCGCGGCGGTTTGCGGGCGGCGGGCAGAACCTCTAGATCAGTCCCCAGTGACCGACCGCGCCTCCGGGCGCCTCCCCGCGGTGTGGCAGCCCCCGACCCATGGCCGTCGTCCTCGATATCCTGAAGAACGATCCGCGCTCGGCGCGCCTGCGCCATCCCGAGAAGGCGCACCGGCCGGACCAGCCCGTCCAGGCCAAGAAGCCGGACTGGATCCGGGTCAAGGCGCCGGGCTCCAAGGCCTGGACCGAGACCCAGAAGATCGTCCGCGAGCACGGCCTCGTCACGGTCTGCGAGGAAGCCGGCTGCCCCAATATCGGCGAGTGCTGGGAGAAGCGGCACGCCACCTTCATGATCATGGGCGACACCTGCACGCGGGCCTGCGCGTTCTGCAACGTCCGCACCGGCCTGCCCGACGCCCTCGATCAGCACGAACCGGAGAAGATCGGCGACTCGGTGGCCAAGCTCGGCCTGCACCACGTCGTGATCACCTCGGTGGACCGGGACGACCTGAAGGATGGCGGCGCCCAGCATTTCGCCCGGACCATCGCGGCGATCCGCACGGCGAGCCCCGGCACCACGGTGGAGATCCTCACCCCCGACTTCCTGCGCAAGGACGGGGCCCTCGAAGTCGTGGTCGCGGCCAAGCCCGACGTGTTCAATCACAACCTGGAGACGGTGCCGGCCAAGTACCTGACGGTGCGGCCCGGCGCCCGCTACTTCCACTCGGTGCGCCTGCTGCAGCGGGTGAAGGAGCTCGACCCGTCGATCTTCACCAAGTCCGGCATCATGGTCGGGCTCGGCGAGGAGCGGAACGAGGTGCTCCAGCTCATGGACGACCTGCGCTCGGCCGATGTCGACTTCCTGACCATCGGCCAGTACCTGCAGCCGTCGAAGAAGCACCACGAGGTCGTGCGCTTCATTCCGCCCGACGAGTTCAAGACCTACGAGACCACCGCCTACGCCAAGGGCTTCCTGCTGGTCTCGGCCACGCCCCTGACCCGCTCGTCGCACCATGCCGGCGAGGATTTCGCGCGGCTGCAGGCGGCCCGCCTCGCCAAGCTGTCGCCCGCGCTCTCGGCCTGAGAAAGTCCCGACACCGATGCCGTCTTTCCGGGTTACCCGTGCGGTGCGGCATTCGCCGCAGCAGATGTACGATCTCGTGGCCGATGTGGAGCGCTATCCCGAGTTCCTGCCGCTGTGCGAATCCCTGCGGGTGATCCGCCGCCAGGACATGCCGGAGGGCGGACAGGTGCTGATCGCCGAGATGGGCGTCGGCTACAAGGCGATCCGCGAGCGCTTCACCACGCGGGTCAGCCTGGACCCGGACAACCGCAAGATCGTGGCCGAGTATATCGACGGCCCGTTCCGCCATCTGGAGAACCGCTGGCTGTTCAAGGAGGCGCCGGATGGCGGCTGCACCGTCGACTTCTTCATCACCTACGAGTTCAAGAGCCGGACGCTGGGCCTCCTGATGGGCACGATGTTCGACCGCGCCTTCCGCAAGTTCACCGACGCCTTCGAGGGACGGGCGGACCGGATGTACGGCACCGCCTGAGGGGGCTTTCGGTCGAGCGCGTCCGTCATCGCGCGCGCAGCGAGCTGACTCAGGGCTGCGTGCGGTCCCGGACCGTGGCGCTTCCCCGGTTTGCTCCGCTGCGCGCAAGGATGGGCCCGGCCCCGAAGGGATCCGGTCGCCTCGCCCGAGATGAGCCTCCGATCGCCTAGGTCGGGTGACCGAGTTGACAGCGTTGCGGCCTCACCGCCGGCGTTGCGCCAATATTGCACAGCTTGCGGCGCAGGCGCGGAACGACAGCATCTGCCCATGCACTGCCTTCAATCTCACTATATCGCCCGATAAAACCACGGCCGCCTGCAAGTCATACGCAGGACAGCGCCGTCGCGGCACTCAGCTTTACAGCTTCTTGGGAGCGTGCCAGCAAAACGCATCGGGATCCAATTGATTCCGTCGTTTTACTGACACTTTCAGGAATTGATCATGACGTACAGGAAGGCGGTGCTCGCCATTCCTCTGACGACGGCTGCCCTGACCACGCTGACGGCCTGCAACAGCACCGGCACGGCTTCGGGGGCGGCCCCGGCGGCGGCCGGTGCCAGCGCCGCGCCGGTCGCCCTGGCCGAGGACCGCTTCAGCCCGTCCTTCATCCACGCCCATCTCAAGGTCAGGCGCACCACGGTCGATCAGGTGCTGGCGCTGTACGGCCCTCCGGCGAGCCGGGACAACGTCGCCTCCCCGTCGGGGGATCGCAGCGTCATGACCTATATCCGGCCCGAGGCGGTCAAGGGCGGGGTCGGCGAAACGCTGGGCGCCATCGCGTCCCTGACCCCACTGGGGTCGTCGGCAGGCGAGGCCCTCTACCATGCCGGCGGCGCGGTCGACGGTGTCGAGAGCATCGCCGCCGCCTCCGCGGCCTCGTCCGCCAAGGCCCGGGGCGCCGGCAACAAGCTGGAGCTGGTCTTCGTGAACGGCCGCCTGGCCGACTGGCGCCTGCTGTAGCGCCGCGCCGCGGGGTGCGCGATCAGGCCCGGGCCGGAGCGGCGACATGCTCCGGCCGCACGCCCATCCCGATCATCCGGGCGGGCAGGGCCTGAAGGAACGGCAGCCGGTCGAGGATGCGCAGGGCCAGGGGCGCCCGGAACGGGGCGTCGGCCTTGAGCGCGGTGGCGATCACCCGGGCCTGGATCACCCGCTGCAGGATCTGGGTCGCCCGGACCGGGAACATCCGCCGGGCCTGGACGCGGGCCAGGTCGGCCTCGGTCACGCGCCCCGCCCGCAGGGGCTCGGCCAGGATGTTGGCCGCCGCCACCGCGTCCTGGATCGCCAGGTTGATGCCGACCCCGCCCACCGGCGACATGGCGTGGGCGGCATCGCCGATGCAGAGCAGGCCGGGACGGTGCCAGCGCGCCAGCCGGTCCACGGTCACGGTGAGGAGCTTCACCGCATCCCAATCGGCGATGGATTCGGTGCGGTCGGCCAGGAACGGCGCGATCTCGGCCACCGTCGCCCGGAAGGCCGGCAGTCCCTTGGCGCGAAGCGCCGCGTCGCCGCCCTTCGGGACCACGTAGGCGCATTGCCAGGCGTCGCCCCGGTCCAGCGTGATCAGGATGCGCCCCGGGCCGAACCGCCCGGCCGCCGCCTCCGGGTCGCCGTCCCGGCGCGGCAGGCGGAACCACAGCACGTCGATCGGCGCCCCGAAGGCCCGGGGCGCGAAGCCGGCGCGCGCGCGCATCCGCGAATGGCGGCCGTCGGCGCAGAGCACGAGGTCGGACTGGATCTCAACCGGCCCGTCCGGCCCCTCGGCCCGCACGCCCACGACCCGGCCCTCCGCCTCGATGAGGTCGCGGGCCTCGGTCCGACGGATCAGCCGGAACGCCGGATAGCGCCCGGCCTCACCGGCCAGAAAATCCAAAAAATCCCATTGCGGCATGAAGGACAGGAAGCGGTTGCGGGTCGGCAGGCGGCTGAAATCCGCGACCCGGTAGCTCCGGTCGTTCACGACGCCCGAGAAGGTCTCGACCCGCCGCTGGGGCAGGGCGCGGAACCGCTCGGCGAGGCCGAGCTCGTCCATGAGGTCGAGGGTGGAGGGGTGGATCGTGTCGCCGCGGAAGTCGCGCAGGAAATCGGCGTGCTTCTCCAGCACCGTGACGGCGATCCCGGCCCGGGCGAAGAGCAGGCCGGCCATCATCCCGGCCGGGCCGCCCCCGACGATGCAGAGCTGGGTCTTCAGGCCGTCCATCGAGCCCTCCGCACCTGATCAGTCCACGAGCGCCCCTTCGAGCAGGCCGAGCGCGTCCGCGACCGCCGCGCGGCGGATCGCGCCGCGGCCGAGGTCGCCGTAGCGTCGCTCCAGGTGGCGGCGCCCGCCCTGGCGCAGGGCGAGCCCGAAATGGACCAGCCCGACCGGCTTCTCGGCGCCGCCGCCGCCGGGGCCGGCGATGCCGGTGATCGCCACCGCGACCGTGGCGCGCGAGGCGGCGAGCGCCCCGCAGGCCATCGCCCGGCCGACCACCTCGCTGACGGCGCCGTGCCGGCGGATCAGGTCCATCGGCACCCCGATCGCCTCCGCCTTGGCCTCGTTCGAGTAGGTGACGTAGCCGCGCTCCACCACCGCCGAGGAGCCCGGCACCGCGGTGAGCAGCCCCGCCACCAGCCCGCCGGTGCAGGATTCGGCCGTGACGATGGTGCGTCCGGCCTCGGCATAGGCGGCGACCAGCGCCGCGGCGCGGTCGAGAAGCTCCGTGTCGTCGATCATGCGCGAGGCTCGCCCTGGGCCGGAGCGCCCTATCTCGTGTTGTGACCCAAGCCCGGCCCCGGCTCAAGGACCGGCGGCCCCCACAGGAGACTCCGACCCGATGATCTTCCCCGCGACCACGGCCGTCTACGCCGCGCTGCTCGCCCTCGTGTATCTCGGCCTATCTGGCTGGGTGATGGGTTCCCGCGTCTCCGGCAACGTCCTGTTCGGCGACGGCGGCGACGAATCCATGCTCAAGCGGGTCCGCTCGCACGCCAACTTTTCCGAATACGTGCCGCTGGCGCTGATCCTGGTCGGTCTCCTGGAAGCCGGCGGCGGCAGCCACGGCCTCGTCCAGGGGCTGCTGATCGCCCTGCTGGTCGGCCGCATCCTGCACCCGATCGGCATGTTCGCCGCGCCCAACTCCCCCCGCCAATTCGCCTGCCGGGGCGGCGGCATCCTGCTGACGCTGGCCGTGCTCGCCATCGCGGCGATCGCGCTGCTCCTGCGGACGGCGTGATTCGTTTTTGGATGGGGGCGGCTGGGATCGAACGGTGCGTTCGTGGCCTCCGACAGGGTGCCCAGGGCATGATGGGCGCCCATCCAACCAAATCCCCGCATCCTGAGGTGACGAAGCGCAGCGGAGGCCTCGAAGGAGGCCTCCAGCCGGCCGCGCGATCCCTGGAGGGCTCCTGCGAGGCTCGCTGCGCTCGCACCTCAGGATGAGAGAGAGTGGGATGGACCCTTTGCGTGCATCAGCCCTCATAGCGGGTTGACCGATTGCCGTCTGACGTCATGCCGTCGAGGCAAGATCCGCAACCGGCTCTCCCTTCCGTGGCTACCGGCTACATCGGTTTAAAGCGCAGGTGTCGCTGCAGACCGCGACGCGCCCCCTTGTATCTGGCGGTCGGCCCTTTGGGATGGTGAGATGAGGGCTGCGCGAGGGTCGGTGGCCGCCGACCCTCGCGCGCGGTCTCTGACGCCCGTCCCCCCTCAGGCCACAACCGTGGGAGAGCTTTGGGACCGGAGGCCGCCTCGTCACGCACGACCGGACAGTCGCTCGACAGCCCGTCGCATGGACAAGGCAGGTTACCGTGACAGACATCATCTGTGGAGTGGATGTCGGCGCCGCCACGCTGGATGCCCGCATTGGCCGCCACGGTCCGTGGCGACAGGTCGCCAACACCCCGGACGGCCATGCCGAACTCGCGACGTTCT
>NZ_FOQW01000042.1:0-5668 GCF_900113845.1 Methylobacterium brachiatum
GGGATCGGTCCGGCCCCGGGCGGGTGCGGGCCGGGCTCGCCCGAGAGGTCGCCTCGCCCGAGAGGTCGCGACGAGATCGCCATGAAGGGTCTTCTGCTGAACGCGCTGCTCGGGCTGGGTCTGGGGCGGTTCGGCTCGGTCTGGGGTCTGCCGGTGTTCCTGCCGGTGGTGGCGGTCGAGCTGGCCTACGGGTTCCACGTGCATCACCTGAGCGCGGGCGGCGGGCTGCGGCGCGGGGCGGCGCTGCTGATCTGCGGCCAGCTCGGCTTCCTGCTCGGGGCGCTGCTGCGGCCGCTGCCGGGCGAGCGCTGAGGCCCGGGCGGTTCGGGTTGGTGAACGATTTGCGCACCGGTCGGGCCTTGCCGGGTCTGCGCGGCGGGAAGGGGGTCAGCCTTGGACGAGAACGATCCGCACTGGGACGCCGACCCGCTCTGGTACGACCGGGCCGAGGCGGACACGCCGCCGGGCCGGGTGCTGGAGGGTCTGGCGTATCTGGTCCTTCTGGCTCTGGCGGGTATGGCCTGGGGGGCGCGGGTGTACCGGCTTCCGGACGCGCTGTGGTGCCGGGCGATGGACCGGCTCCGGCCGCGCACGCCCGGACCGCGCCGGTCCTGAGATCCCGTCGCGTCCGGACGGCTCAGTCCTAGCCGGCCGGCACCTTTGATCGCGGTTGCCCGACCTGGCAGCGCGAAGCGTAACGGATCCTCTTCGTCAGCCGTCGCGATTCCGGAGCTGATGCGTTGGATGGTCCAGCATCCGATCTGACGGGTCGCCCGGTGCTGGGATTCCCCGGCACGCGCCCCAGCACGACGGCGCCGACGCGCCGCTCCGAAACGCGTCGCAGTTGCGCCGGCCTGACGGCTTGCGTCAGCGCCGGGCGCAGATCGCCCGGGCCTTCATCGCAATCGGTGTCGCGCCCATCGCGAAACAGTAGATGCTGCTCTCGTCCATGGCGGGACGCTCGCCGCCGCTGCAGGTGCCGTTCACGGCGAATTCCTCCGTCGTGCAGGTTGCGACGCACCGCCCGCCCGCCGTGCAATCCTCGACCTGCACCCGCAGCGCGATGGCGGTGCCCGGCTTGCCCTCGGGCCCGGCCGGTCCCGCGGGACCCCGCTCACCCGCCTGGCCTTTCGCGCCGGCCTGCCCGATTGGTCCGGGTGGGCCGACGGGGCCGGCCGGGCCCGGCTCACCCTTCGCACCGCGCTCGCCTTGCGGTCCTTCGGGGCCCTGCTGGCCGGCGGCACCCTGCGGACCGCGCGGGCCGACCTCGCCCTTCGATGTGTTCGCCGCCAGCATCACGGGGATCGGAGGGGACGGCACGGTCGCGGCCTGCTTCCCGGCGGCAGGGCGGGCGCAATAGCCGACCACCGCCTGCCGGCTGAGCGAGTCCGATTTCAGCGTCACCACGCAGGTTTCCGGATGATAGGGGATCCGGAACGCGAAGCGGCCATCCTGATCCGCCCGCGTGTCGAACTTGTCGTCGAGGACGATCCGGGCCGCGCGGGGCGGGGCCAGGGTGCCGAAGACCCGCAGATCGCCGTTCGAGATCATCGCCATGTCCACGGCGATGTCCCCGGCTCCCTGCGCCGCGGAGGCCAGGACGCAGAACCCCAAGACCAGAACCGATCGCCGAGCCATCCGGGACTCCCCCACACCGTCCCGGCCAGGGTATGGCGGCCTGTCGCGCCGCTCTATCCGCCCATGCCGTACGTCTTTCGGCGCAGCTGCATGCGATCCGCACGTCGTCTTACGGCTAAGGAATCGCAGGGACTGCGCCGAACGACGGGGTCCGGGCATGGCTGTCGGCAATGCAGCCGACGGCGCGCCCGCCTATCCTGCGCCGGGGCCGTTAGGGCCACCATCACGAGACGGCGCCGCCATCGCCTCAGCGCGATATCACGGGAGGATATTGAGGTACCGCGCGGCGATGTAGGCGGATGCCAGCGCGACAGCGACGCCCGCCCCGCCGAGACCGATGCCGAGCCAACGGTCGAAGACGGCCGCATCGCTGTCGGCGTCGCGCACCGCGCAGGCGACGCAATAGGTCGTGCCCGCCCGGATCGTCTGGCCGCAGGTCCGGCAGGTGGTACGGGCCAGCGGCATCGGTCTCTCGTTCGGCATCGAGCGGATGCAACGCTTCTTCAGTATCGGCACGTCGAATTCTAGACGCGTGCGGGCCGGGAGTCAGGAGGCGGCCGACCCGCGCCTGCGCGCTCCTCAGCCCTGCCGTTGACGATCGTGTCAGGCCGTCTTCCTGCGCCCGCGTCCCTTCGCCTCGGCCCCGCTCCCGCCGTCATCGGGCTCAGCTTCGCTCGCGCCGGGTCGTCCCAACCCGATCGCCTTCGCGAGCGCGGATCGCCGTTCGGCATAGTCGGGCGCGACCATCGGGTAATCCCGCGGCAGCCCCCACTTCTCGCGGTAGCTCTCCGGCGTCAGCCCGCGACCGGTGAGATGCCGTTTCAGGGTCTTGTAGTGCTTTCCGTCCTCGAAACTGATCAGGGCATCGCGGCTCACGGAGCGTCGGATCTCGGCCGCCGACGGCTTCTCGACGGGGGAACTCGCGACCGGCGCAACCTCTCCCTGCGCGGCCGCCTGTATGGCGGCATGGACGCTCATGAGTAGCTTCGGCAGGTCGGTGACCTGGACATGATTGTTAGAAACATAGGCGGCCACGATGCTCGCCGCCAAATGCCGGACATCGAGCTGCCGCGCTTCGAGATCGTCGTTCATCGCTGACTCCTGACGGCACAACTGGCATCACATCTCAGCTTCTCTACGAGGGACGCAATATTCCGTTCCGGATTTCGGAAGCGGAATTTATTGAGCGTTAACGATGCCTCTCACGCCGTATCGAATGGCGAAAAAAATCGTTAATAAGCGATAACAAATCAGTATCTGCGTCGGTGTGCGCGAATATTTTTATAAATAGAATTATATATTTTGGTATCTACGATGAATTTTCTACGTTTCATGCGCGTGAAAGGGCGAATTAGGTAGCGGACTTTATCGGCAATCACTAAGTATTTTTGAGGCAATCCGAACAATATGTCGAGAGCGATGATGCGTATTAACGAAAATGGTGCGGTATATTACGTTATCATGATCAATATTGCAATATCTATCGATATTTTGCTACCCACAGCCAAGTTCGCTCATCGAATCAGAGGCGTGAGTTTCGCTGACGGTGCGAGCGCCCGCGCTGGCGTGGACATCCTCGGGCCCGGTCGAGGAGCCCGTGGCAAGACCGCGCCAGCGGGATCGCGTCGTTCGCCCGGCGGGATCAGGCGCCCGATCCCAGCATCCGCTGGACGTGCTGCCGGACCGAATGCCGTCCTGTGCTAAGAGCCGCTCACAAAACTCCTGCCGCACCGTCGCGTGCGAAGGGAGGGCTCCCGGGAACCGGGAGTTTTGTGAGGTACTCCAAGCCTGCGGCCTCCCCAACGCGTTGCCGACCGATGTTGACCCGCCGCACGCTCCTGTCCCGACCGACCTGGATCGCCGCCTGCGCGGCGGCCGGGAGTCTCGCGGGCGCGGGCTACGCGACGGCGGTCGAGCCGCACCGGGTGCAGGTCACGCGGTACCGCGTATGCCCACCCCGATGGCCGGCGGGTCTGACGATGCGGGTCGCCGTGCTCACGGATTTCCACGCCCATCCCCGCTGCATGGGCGCGGATGCGATCGCCGATGTCGTGGCACGCACCAATGCCCTGGCCCCCGATCTCACGGTGCTGCTCGGCGATTACGGCTCCCAGCATCCGGGCGGGGTCCCGTTCGAGGTGGTGGCCGATCGTCTGCGCTTCCTGCACGCGCCGAAGGGCGTCTACGCCATCCAGGGGAACCACGATTGGGGCGACGATCCTGCGGCGCTCCGGCGCGGTCACGGCCCGACGCGGGCCGAGCGCGCGCTGCGGGCCGCCGGCATCGCCGTCCTGGAAAACGCCGCCATCCGTCTCGATGTCCCCGGTCCGGTCTGGCTGGCGGGTCTCGAGAGCGAGGCGACGCCGGGCCGCGCCCAGGCACCGGATCGCCTCGACCGGCAACGGTCCGAGATCCTCGCCCACGCCCTCCGCGACGTGCCCGCCGAGGGGGCCGTCCTCCTGCTGGCGCATGAGCCGGATCTGTTCGCGACCGGCCTCGACCCCCGGGTCGCGCTCACGCTGTCCGGCCACACCCATGGTGGCCAGGTGCGGATCCTGGGTTGGTCTCCCTGGATCCCGTCGCGCTACGGGCTGCGCTATGCCTACGGGCACATCGTCGAGGCGCAGCGCGACCTGATCGTGTCGGCCGGGCTCGGCTCGCATTTCCTGGCCGGTCGGCCGTTACGCCTCGGCGCGCCGCCCGAGATCGTGGTGGTGGATCTCGGACGTCCGGATGACGCTGGGACGCAGGCGGATGGCTTGGGCAGCCGAAGCAACGCGGCGTGATCGATCGAGGGCCGGACGCGCGCGCTGCGCGGCCCGCACCACCCGATGCCATCCAATCTCCTCGCAATACGAGGATAAAGGCCGATTGCGCAAAATAAGTGCAGGCCCGCCACTGTAGTGAGCGCGAAGAGCCATTATATTGCCAGATCTGAACCGATCAGTACGCCCGGTGAGGAAACGTCAAGCTTTCGCCTGCACGACATTGCATCGACGCTCTTGAGAGGACACGATCATGCACTGGACGGCCGTGATCCTCGCCGCCTACGCGGCCGGCCTGGTCGAGTTCTGGCGTCTGTGCCGGGCGGCCCCGCTGATGGCCGATGACACGCCTGTGCCGTATCCCTTCGAGGTGGAGTCAGCCGAGCATCCACGTCATCGCCCAGCCTAGGATACCGATCCAGCCGACCACGACCAGCAGCACCACGGCCAGGATCGCGGTCGAGCCGTGGCGCGCGAACAGGCGCTGACCCAGGCTCCGTTCCGGGGTGGCCGGACTCGTGTCACGCGGTAACGTCGTCATGGGCCCGACCCTCGCTCTCCGCTGTGAAGTCCTGGGCTTTGCAGGCGGTTCCGGGGTGATGGCCGGTGAAGCCGGGCGCGGAACCCCGGCATCCGGTGACGGGCGGATCTCAGGACCTGCGCGGTCCGGGCGTGCGCGGCCGGAGCCGGTCCATCGCTCGGCACCACAGCGCGTCCGGAAGCCGGTACACCCGCGCCCCCCAGGCCACCCCCGCCAGAGCCAGAAGGACCAGACACGCCAGACCCTCCAGCACCCGGCCCGGCGGCGTGTCCGCCTCGGCCCGGTCGTACCAGAGCGGGTCGGCGTCCCAGTGCGGATCGTTCTCGTCCAAGGCTGACCCCCTTCCCGCCGCGCAGACCCGGCAAGGCCCGACCGGTGCGCAAATCGTTCACCAACCCGGGCCGCCCGGGCCTCAGCGCTCGCCCGGCAGCGGCCGCAGCAGCGCCCCGAGCAGGAAGCCGAGCTGGCCGCAGATCAGCAGCGCCGCCCCGCGCCGCAGCCCGCCGCCCACGCTCAGGTGATGCACGTGGAACCCGTAGGCCAGCTCGACCGCCACCACCGGCAGGAACACCGGCAGACCCCAGACCGAGCCGAACCGCCCCAGACCCAGCCCGAGCAGCGCGTTCAGCAGAAGACCCTTCATGGCGATCTCGTCGCGACCTCTCGGGCGAGGCGACCTCTCGGGCGAGCCCGGCCCGCACCCGCCCGGGGCCGGACCGATCCC
>NZ_FOQW01000024.1:0-83463 GCF_900113845.1 Methylobacterium brachiatum
GCCCGAGATCGGCACCCTGTCCAACAAGGCCGTGGCCAAGCTCGCCGGGCTGGCGCCCATCGCCAACGACAGCGGCCGGCGCGCCGGCAAGCGCCCGGTGCGCGGCGGCCGCGCGGGCGTGCGCGGCGTCCTGTTCGTCGTCGCCGAGATCGTGCGCCGGTACGAGCCTGACTTCGCCGACCTCCACCATCGGTTGAGCCAGGCCGGAAAGCCCAAAAAGCTCATCCGCGTCGCGCTCGCCCGCAAGCTGCTCGTGCGCCTCAACGCAAAGGCCCGCGATATCCGACGCGACCTCGCAATCGCCCCTTGACCCGACAGACAGTCGCTCTCCCGACCCCCTTCGGGGGCCACCCTCCCCCGCAGAGGGGGGAGGGAAAGCGCGTGTTGGCCTGGGAAAGACCACGATCGAAACCGGTTTCGACCGTCGCCACCTCACACCGGGTCGCGCTGCGCCTCCACCTGCGCGGTGGTCTGGATGCCCGTCGCGGTCAGCGGCGTGATCCGCAGGGTGGTGATCCGGTTCTTGGCCTTGCGGATCACCTGGAAGCGGAAGCCGTGGAAGTTGAAGGCCGTGCCCTGGTCGGGGATGGTCCGGGCCTCGTGGATGACGAGGCCCGCGATGGTGGTGGCCTCGTCGTCGGGCAGGTTCCAGTCCATGGCACGGTTGAGGTCGCGGATCGGCACGCCGCCGTCGACATTGACCGAGCCGTCGCCCTGCGGGCGCACGCCCGAGACGGTGACGTCGTGCTCGTCCGCGATCTCGCCGACGATCTCCTCGAGGATGTCCTCCAGGGTCACGAGGCCCATCACCTCGCCGTACTCGTCGACCACCAGGGCGAAATGGGTCTTCTTGGTGAGGAACGCCTTGAGCTGGGCGCGCAGCGAGGTCGTGCCCGGCACGAACCAGGTCTCCAGCGCCAGGGCCTCGACCTTCAGCCCCGAGGCGTCCCCGCCGGCGGCGTCGAGCGCCCGCAGCAGGTCCTTGGCGTGGAGCACGCCGACGATGTTCTCAGGGGTCCCGCGCCACAGGGGCATGCGGGTATAGGGCGAGGCCAGCACCGCCCGGACGATGTCCTCGGACGGCTGGTCGGCGTCGATCGCCCGCATCTTGGTGCGGTGGACCATCACGTCCGAGACCGACAGGTTCGACAGGTCGAGCAGGCCGCCGAGCATGTCGCGCTCGGCCTTGGCGACGCCGCCCTCCCGGTGCATCAGCGCCACCTGCCCGCGCAGCTCCTCGGAGGCGGTGAGGATCGACTGGTGCTCGCCGATGGTGATGCCGAACGGCTTCAGCATCAGCCGCACGAGATGCTCGATGGAGATCGCCGCCGGGCCCATGATGGCGACCGCGAAGGCCACCGGCCGGGCCATCAGCAGAGCCGCCTTGTCGGGCTTGGAGATGGCGAGCGTCTTCGGCAGCACCTCGGCGAAGACGATGACCAGCACCGACATGCCGACGGTCGCGTAGATCACGCCGTTCTTGCCGAACAGGGCGGTGAGCACGCTGGTGGTGAATGCCGAGGCGCCGATCGCCACGATGTTGTAGCCGATCAGCATCGCGCCGATGAAGCGCTCGCGGATCGCCAGGATCCGGTTGACGATCGCCGCGCGCGGGTCGCCCGCCTGTTCGAGGGCGTGCATCCGCGCCCGGGAGGCGGCGGTGAAGGCGGTCTCGGCGCCCGCGAAGAAGGCCGAGAGCAGCAGTGAGATCACCACGATGCTCGCGGCGAACCACAGGTCGATATGGGTGTCCATCGTTTCCAAGAGGCACGACTCGTGCGGCGGGGAGGCCGCCCATATAGCGCCTCGCGCCGGTTATTGCGCGCCGATCCGACGCACCGTCCACGTCGCCCAGTAGACCGGCCTTCCGTAGAGGGTCGAGGCGTCCCGCCCGGCCGCCGAGGGGGCGAGCCGGTCGAGCCAGGTCAGGAACCCGGCCTTGCCCGGATAGACCGCCGGAGTGTCGAGGTTGCCCTGCGCGTCGGTCATCCAGAAATGCGCGCTCCGGTCGAAGCGGCCGCTGCCGTCGCCCCCCGAGCGCAGCCCGAGATAGGACGGCGAGCGGCCGGCCTCCACCGGGTCGGCGTAGAGGGTGAGCGCCCCGATCCCGTCGAGGTTGAGGTCCGGCGTGTATTGCAGGCAGATATCGGCCACCGGGCCGCCCGGGGCGTTGGCCGGGCGCTGGCAGGTATAGGACACCGCCCAGCGCTGCATGCCCTTGGCCCGCGCCACCCGGACGACGCTCCCCGGCGGCAGCGGCCCGGCGAGTTTCCTCGCCGCGGACCAGACCTTCGCGGCCGAGAGGTCCTTCGCGGTGCGCAGGTAGAGCGCGGTGCGCCGCTTCTCGGGGGCGAGGCCGCAATCCTCGGGCAGGACGTCGGTGTAGACGTAGTGATACGTGCGGTCGACGATGCTGATCGAGCCGGACAGCCCGTGGGTCTCGAAGGCCGGGGCCGGGCAGGCGGAGGCGATCGGCTTGCCGGCCTCGTCGGCCACCGGGGCCGGGGTCGGCGGCGTGCCCCGGCCGCCGGGCACGAACGGCGTCCAGGCGAGCCCGTAGCCGTCCGGGGTGCGGGTGCGGATCTCGAAGGTCTGGAAGTCGAGGGTCCGGGCTGCGATCTGCACCCGGCGCCGGATGTCGGCCGGCTGCGCCGCCGGCTCGTCCCGCTCGGCCCGGCGGCCGCGCCGCCGCCCGGCGGGCTCCTCGTCCTGATCGGTATTGCCGCCGACGCGCTCCTGGCCGAGCAGGAAGACGTAGCTGTAGGCTTCCCCGGCCCAGTCGCGGCCTGAGACCGCGATCGGGTCGCGGGGGCCGATACCCTCGAGGGCGGGGGCCGGCTCGGACGAGCCGCGCCTGGCCGCACGCTCCTCCGGGAGATCGACCCAGAACCGGTCGGCCGAGGGCGGCAGCGTCGTGGCCAGCGCCTCCGGGCTGCGGCCGGTGCGCAGCGAGCCGCCGTCGCGGCTGTCGGTGGCGCGCCGCTCCGGGCAGGGCTCGTCCCGTCGGCGCGACGGCAGCGGGCTCTGGCCCTGGAAGATCATCTGCAGCGGTCCCGGCGCTTCCGCCCGCGGCAGCCGCAGGATCTGGACGCCGCGCACGAACGCGCAGGGCGCCGGCGCGATCAGCACGCCCTCGGCCTCGGCGCCGTCGCGGCAGATCTCCAGGCCGCCCCCGCCGGTGACGTAGCAGCTCGGCGCGCTGGTCTCGGCGCCGGCGGGCCGGGCCTCGACCGGAGCCCCGGCTAGGCCGAGCGCGAGGGCGGAGGCCGCCAGCACGGCCGCGGCCCGGGCCGCAGGGCGCCGGGGCGTGTCGGTTCTGTTAGACTGCAGTTCGACGCTATCGGCAGATATCGTCACGGCGGCGTTCAAAGATGTCACGTCTATCGCCGCTGTCGATCCGGTTGTTCGGAATGTTCGGCAGCCTCTAGCCGATGGTCCAGCCACCGGGAAGTGGCGCGGACCACGCATGTTCGGCGCGCCCGCGCCACCGCCGCGTTCGGCGAGGCGAACCCGGCGCCCGCTCGCCCGTTGTCGCGGCTTGAGGGGGCGAAACGCCCGACCCAGTCAGCGTCCGGAGACCAACGCATGGATATCGCCGTCGAGACCGTCACCGACATCGTTCTGCGGCTGCGCGCCATCGAGGTGAAGGAAGGCAACACCGATCCGGATTCCGGCTCGAACCCGATCGACGACGGCTCCACCGACGTCCTTATCTCGGGCACCGACGACGCCACGGAATCCGAGGTGCGCGGCGCCATCGCCGGGCTGGACGACGACGCCCGGGCCGAGCTCCTGGCGCTGTTCTATATCGGCCGCGGCGACATGGAGCCGGAGGAGTGGGGCGAGGCGGTGCGCTTCGCCCGGGAGCGCGAATCCGTCGGCGAGGGCGCCGTGAAGGAGCTGCTGAGCGCGCCGGATGCCGGCGACCTGCTGGAGGAGGGCCTCGACGCGATGGGGCTCAGCCCCGAATTGCCGCAGGCCTGACCCCGAACCGGAGACCGGCGGCATGGCTTCCCGGGTTCGCCGAGCCGTCAACAAGGCGGTGCGGGTCCTCACCCGCCCGGTCCGCCGGGCTCAGGGGCATGGTGGCACGGGCCCGGGCGGGCTCGTGGTCGAGCCCTATCGCGGCTACGGCTCGCGCGACGAGATCTTCCTGATCGGCCGCGTGTTCCGGCAATCCCCCGGCATTCCCGGGGAGGATCCGGATTCCCTGCGGGCGCAGTGGCGGGACCTGCGCCGCCGCATCGCCCGGCGCACGGTGGCGGGCGCCGCGATCACGGCCCGGTTCGGCGGGGACGCGGCCCGGACCGAGACCGACCGCGACGGCTATTTCCGCCTCCGCCTGCAGCCGCGGGACCTGCCCGGACGCCCCGGGGCCTGGCAGACGGTGGAGCTGGTCCTGGAGGACGAGCCGCCGATCTCCGCCGAGGGTGCGGTGTTCATCCCGCCCGAGGGCTGCCGCTGCGTGGTCATCAGCGATATCGACGACACGGTGATGCATACCGGCGTCGCCAACAAGCTGAAGATGCTCTGGCGGCTGTTCGTGGAGGATGCCGACAGCCGCGTCGCCTTCCCGGGCGTCGCCGCCCTGTACCGCGCCCTGCACGACGGCGCCGGCGGGGCCGAGGGCAACCCGATGCTCTACGTCTCCCGGGCCCCCTGGGGCCTCTACGAGATGCTGTCCGAGTTCTTCCAGCGGCACGGCATCCCGGTCGGGCCGGTGCTGTTCCTGCGGGAATGGGGCCTGTCCTGGACGCACCCGCTGCCGCGCCGGGCCACCGACCACAAGCAGGCGCTGATCCGCAACATGCTGGCCCTCTACCGCGACCTGCCCTTCGTGCTGATCGGCGACAGCGGCCAGCACGACCCGGAGGTCTACGCCCAGATCGTCGAGGAGCATCCCGGGCGGGTGCTCGCGGTCTATATCCGCAACGTCTCCAACGATTCCGCCCGGGTCGAGGAGATCGTCCGGCTCGCCGGAGCGGTCGCCCGGTCCGGTTCCAGCCTGGTGCTGGCCGCCGACAGCGTCGCCATGGCCGAGCACGCCGCCGGGATCGGGCTGATCACCCCGGAGGCGGTGGCCCGCGTCGCCGACGAGCATGCCGGCGCCGAAGCCGCCCCCCGCCGCGAGACCGCCCGCATCACCGCCGAGCCCAAAGCTCCGGGCGAGGCCGCCACCGAGGCCACGATCTCCCCCGACGCCGTCGCGGACGCACTGGTCAGCGATGGAACCGTGCCCGCCACCGTGGTGGTCGAGCCGGAACACCCGGCCGCCCTGCCCCGGGTGGCGGGGTGATTCTTTTTGGGGGAGCGAGCTGTCCCCCACACCGTCATTGCGAGCGCAGCGCAGCAGCCCAGGGCAACGCGCGATCTCAGAACGTTGCGCATCACTGGGTTGCTTCGCTGCGCTCGCAATGACGGCAATGGGTTCGTGAGACGCCCGACACGGGGGACGAAAAACAGGTCCCATCCCGGCCGCACCCCTGTATCCCTGGCGGCCGAACGCCCCCGCCCGCAATGACGGGCCGTCGCGAAGGGCTGTTCGGTGGAGGAAACCCGATGCGCTTGAGCCTTTCCGCCCTGCTGATGATCGCACTCGGCACGCACGCCGCCTTCGGGCAAGCGGCCCCTGGGGCCGATTTCAAGGGCCTGGAAGCCGAGATGGGGGCGGCCAATGCTGCGCCCGGTCCCCGCACGGTGCCGGGCCGGGTGATCCCCGTGCCCGAGACGATCAGCCCCGAGCTCCGCAACGCCGTCGCGGCGCCCTATCGGGTGCCGGCCTGGAACGCCAACCCGCCGGATGCGGCCGGTTGGAAGGCCCTGATCGACCGGCTGGCGGCGGCCGGCGCCGCGACCCTGCCGGCGCTCCGCGACAAGCTCGGCGTCACCAGCGAGGCTACGGTGATCGGCGGCGTGAAGGTGTTCGTGGTCCAGCCGAAGACGATCCCGGAGGCCAACCGCAACCGGCTGCTGCTGCACATCCACGGCGGCGGCTACGTCTACAATCCGGGCGAGGCCGGCACCCTGGAGGCGATCCTGATGGCCGGGATCGGCGGCTACAAGGTGATCTCGGTCGATTACCGCATGCCGCCCGATGCCCCCTACCCGGCCGCCATGGATGACGCGACCGCGGTCTGGAAGGCGATGCTGGCCCTGCAGAAGCCCCAGACCATGGGCGTGTTCGGCACCTCGACGGGCGGCGGCATGGCGCTGGCGCTGATGCTGCGCGCCAAGCAGGAGGGCCTGGCCCTGCCGGCCGCGATCGGCCTCGGCACGCCCTGGTCGGACATGACCGAGACCGGCGACACCTACCGGACCAACGAGTGGCTCGACAACGTGCTGGTGAGCTATTCCGGCTACCTGACCCCCGCCGCCAAGCTCTACGCGGCCGGGCGCGACCTGAAGGATCCGCAGCTCTCGCCGATCAACGGCGACTTCGCCGGCCTGCCGCCCGCGATCCTGATCAGCGGGACGCGCGACCTGTTCCTGTCGAACACGGTGCGCACCCACCGGAAGTTGCGCGCGGCCGGGATCGAGGCGGATCTCCAGGTGTTCGAGGCGATGTCGCACGCCCAGTATCTCGGCGCGCCGAACGCGCCGGAGACCAAGGAGGTCTTCGGCGAGATGGCCCGGTTCCTGGACGCGCATCTGGCCCGCTGAGAGGCCGGGGCTCGACACCTTGTGATGGAGCGCGTTCTCCCCATGTTGCAATGCAGCATTTCGGAGAACGCGCTTCACTTCCCGAATGGGCCTCCTAGCTTGGGTCGCTCGCGTGCCGGCCCCCACTCGCCTCGATCTCCGGAGCCCATCCGTGCAAACCTACACCCTGGCCATCGCCGACGGCGTCCTGTTCGCCTGCCTGCCCGACGACGCCGACATCTCGGCCGCGATCACGGACGCCACCGCGACCAATTACGGCTTCGGCTTGAGCCTCGACATCGTCCGCGGCGCGACGCTCACCAACGCCAAGGGCCCGGAGGACGAGGTCGTCTGGCAGGAGGGCTCGGACAGCGAGCTTTTGGACGCGGAAGGCCGCCGCTACCGCTACGCGGTGCGCCGGCATTCGTGAGGGGGACGCGGCTCGCAATCCGACGCTCCCTCCGAGATACGTCCTCATCCTGAGGCGGCGGAGTGCAACGGAGGCCTCCGGAGATCACCGGGACATCTGGAACCCGCCCCCAAGGCCACGGCGGCACCTTACGACAGGGCGCTGTGGGATGAGCGGTGTGTGGGCAAGCCGCCGCGTCAGATCAGAATTTTCGCCATCTCCAGCGCCCGCGCCTCGAACGTGGCCTCGTCGCCCCAGCCGTCGCTTGCGCCGTAGTTCATGTGCCCGGACGGCGTGAAGCTGCACAGGAAATGGCTGCCGGTATTGTCCTCGAATCCAGGCGGGACATAGCGTCGGCGCGGTTTCGGTTCCGAGCTGACATAGGCGATCGGCGCGTCGATACCCCGCCGCAGGATCGCGAGCAGATACGTGTATCGGATCGAGCCTTCGGCGTGGATATCGGTCATCAGCACCCCGACATGGTCGGGGCTGAGGTCATGCCGGCGGATGGTCCGCGACCGGATGACCTTCGGTGCATACATGCGCCTGACCCCCGTCTTGGCGGCTGCGACGGCCGGATCTGTTATGCATCCGACCTTGTGATTTGATTCGTCAATCCGAATACGCTTGTCTGAGCTTTCGCCGCCCGACCGATCGGATCCCGATGCCCCCCTGCCCTCCGCCGGCCTCCTGATCCGGCGCCGCGATGGATCCGGGCGCGCGCAGCGAAGGGTGGCGGGGCGGTCTCACCCGCTTCCTGGTCCTGTACGCCGCCCTCTACGGCGCCTACGGCCTCCTGTCGCCGATCCTGCCCGGCTTCCTGGCGGCGCGGGGCCTGAGCCCCGGCCAGATCGGCACCCTCCTCGCCGCCGCCGGTGCCCTGCGGCTCGGAGTCGGCCCCCTGGCCGGGGCCTTCGCCGATCGGCGCCGGGCCGCCCGGCCCGTCCTTGCCGCGAGCGTCGCGCTGGCCGGTCTCGCGGTCTTGGCGCACCTGCCCGGCGCGGGCTTCTGGCAGCTCCTCGGGCCGGCTCTCCTGTACGCCGCCGGGACCGCCGCCCCGCCGCCGCTCGCCGACGCGCTGGCGCTCGCCGCCGCCCGGGGTGGCGCGGTGTTCCAGTACGGCTGGGTCCGGGCCGCCGGCTCGGCCGCCTTCATAGCCGCCACCGCCGCCGCCGGCTGGCTGATCGGCGCGTACGGCCTGGCCGCCGCCCTGGTGGCGAGCGGCCTCCTCTTCATCGCGGCGTCCGGGGCGGCCCTGGCCCTGCCGGTCCGGGGCGGTCCGGCGAAGACCGGCCCGCGGCTCGGCGAAAACTTCGCCGCGTTGCTGCGGCCGGCGCGCTTTCGTCGCATCCTCGTCGCGGCGTCGCTGGTGATCGGCGCCCATGCGCTGCACGATGCCTTCGCGATGATCCTGTGGCGCGACGCGGGGATCGGAGCCGGGACCGCCGGATTGCTGTGGTCGGGATCGGTGGCCGCCGAGGTGCTGGTCTTTCTGCTGGCCGGTCCCCCGCTCCTGGCCCGGATCGGCCTGCCCGCCGGGATCGCGGTCGCGGCCTGCGCCGGCGCCCTGCGCTGGACGGTGCTCGCCTCCACGACCGCGATCCCGCTTCTGGCCGCTGCGGAGGCCCTGCACGGGTTGAGCTTCGCGCTGCTGCACCTCGCCTGCCTCGGCCTGATCGAGGCGACCGCGCTCCCGGAGCTCCGGGCCACCGCCCTGGCACTCTACGGCACCGTGGCGCTCGGCCTGTCCGGCGTGCTCGCCACCCTGGCCTCCGGCGCGCTTTACGGGTCGTTCGGCGCTTCGGCCTTCTGGGTGATGGCGGCGCTCAGCCTCGCCGCCCTGCCCCTGGTGCCGGGCCTGCGCGACCGCTGAAGCCGCGGGTTCTTTTCCCGGCCCTGTGGTACGGACCCGGAACGGACCCGCCCGATACGCCCCGCATGCCCTTTGTCGCCGAGATCCTAATCCCGCTGGCGCTCGATGCGCCCTACAGCTACGTCGTGCCCGGCACCCTCGACCTTTCGGTCGGCGACGTGGTGCAGGTCCCGCTCGGCCCCCGCGAGATCGTCGGCGTGGTCTGGGGCCTGGCCGAGACCGCCGGCGGCTCGAACCTCCGCCCGGTCACCGGCCGCCTGCCCTACGCGCCGCTCTCCGAGCCCCTGCGCAGCCTGGTCGACTGGATCGCCCGCTACACCCTGGCCCCGAAGGGCTCGGCGCTCGCCATGGTCCTGCGCCTGCCCGACGAGGCCGCCGCCGCCGAGACCGCCCGGGTGGCGGTACGCCTCACCGACAAGCAGCCGACCCGGCCGACGGCGGCGCGGGCCAAGGTCCTGGCCGCGGCGGCCGACCGCGCGTTGCGCGGCAAGAGCGCGCTCGCCAAGGAGGCCGGGGTCTCGCTCTCGGTGGTGGACGGCCTGATCGACGACGGCGTCCTGGAGGCCGTCGCGGTCGAGCCCGAGCCGGTCGCCCCGCCGCCCGACCCCGATTTCCCGCGGACACCGCTCTCGCCGGCCCAGGCCGAGGCGGTGACCGAACTGGTCGAGCCGTTCCCCTGGCTGCATCCCGAGGCCGAGGCCGCCGACAACCGGCCGATCCTGCTCGAGGGCGTCACCGGATCGGGCAAGACCGAGGTCTATTTCGAGGCGGTGGCGGCCTGCATCCGCACCGGGCGGCAGGCGCTGATCCTGATGCCCGAGATCGCCCTGACGGCGCAGTTCCTCGACCGCTTCGCCCAGCGCTTCGGAGTCCGCCCGGCGGCCTGGCATTCCGGCGTCGGCGGCAAGCGGCGGGAGCGCCTGCGGGCGGCCGTGGCGGCCGGCGAGGCGCTGGTGGTGGTCGGCGCCCGCTCGGCCCTGTTCCTGCCCTTTGCCCGCCTCGGCCTGATCGTGGTCGATGAGGAGCACGAGGCCGCCTACAAGCAGGAGGACGGCGTCCACTACCACGCCCGCGACATGGCGGTGGTGCGCGGGCGCCTGGAGGGCTGCCCGGCGGTCCTGGCCTCGGCGACGCCCTCGATCGAGACGCGGGTGAACGCCGCGCGGGGCCGCTACCGCCACGTCCTGCTGCCGGAGCGCTTCGGCGGCCGGCGCCTGCCCGACATCGCCGCCATCGACATGCGCAAGGACCAGCCCGAGCGGGGGCGCTTCTTGAGCCCGCCGCTGGTCAACGCCGTGAAGCACACCCTGGAGCGCGGCGAGCAGGCCCTGCTGTTCCTCAACCGGCGGGGCTACGCGCCGCTCACCCTGTGCCGGGCCTGCGGCCACCGCTATCAGTGCAAGAACTGCTCGACCTGGCTCGTGGAGCACCGGTTCCGGCGGGCGCTCGTCTGCCACCAATGCGGCTATACCGAGCGGCGGCCCGACGCCTGCACCGAGTGCGGCACCTTCGACAACCTCACGGCCTGCGGCCCCGGTGTCGAGCGGATCGCCGAGGAGGCCGCGGGGCTGTTTCCCGACCGCCGCATCGTGGTCCTGTCGAGCGACTTTCCCGGCGGCGCCGACCGGCTGCGCCAGGAGCTGGAGGCGGTGGCAGCCGGGGAATGCGATCTCGTGATCGGCACGCAGCTGGTGGCCAAGGGCCACAACTTCCCGGGCCTGACCCTGGTCGGGGTGCTGGATGCCGATATCGGCCTGACCTCGGGCGACCCCCGGGCGGCGGAGCGCACCTTTCAGCTGCTCCAGCAGGTCACCGGCCGGGCCGGGCGGGGCGACAAGCCCGGGCGGGCGCTGGTCCAGACCTACCAGCCCGAGCATCCGGTGATCGCCTCGCTGCTGTCCGGGGATGCCGAGCGCTTCTACCAGGAGGAGATCCAGGCCCGCGAGGCGGCCGGGCTGCCGCCGTTCGGGCGGCTCGCCGCGCTGATCGTCTCGGCCGCCGAGCGCGAGGTCGCGGAGGCCCACGGCCAGGCGCTCGCCCGGGCCGCCGACCCGCCGGAGGGCGTGATGGTGCTGGGGCCCGCCGAGGCGCCCCTGGCCCTGGTCCGGGGCCGCTACCGGTTCCGGCTGCTGGTGAAGACCGAGCGCAACGTCGACATGCAGGCCTATCTGCGCGCCTGGATCGCCCGCGGCCCGAAGGTGCGCGGCAACGTCAAGGTCGCGATCGATGTCGACCCGCAGAGCTTTTTGTAAGACACTGGGGCACGGGCGGCGGACCCGCGGCCGGAGACCGGCGGCGGGACGCGTGCGGTTCCCGGAGGAGCGATCAGTGCTGACCTATACCAAGACGCCGGATTCGAACGTCGCCGAGATCGTGGTCGACGGCAAGATCTCCGACGAGGAGATGAACGCCGCCATGACCGCCATGAAGGCGGACCTCGACAAGGGCGGCAAGCTCAAGCTGCTCGAGGATATCCGCGCCTTCGAGGGCATGGAGCCGGCGGCCTTCTTCAAGGATCCCCGCTTCGGCATCTCGATGATGAAGAGCGTCAGCCACGTCGCCCTGGTGACCGACGCGCCCTGGCTGAAGGCGCTGGCCGAGACCTTCAACTTCGTCTCGCCGACCCAGATCAAGGTGTTCGAGCGCGCCCGCCTCGCCGAGGCGCGGACCTGGCTCGCCGGCGCCGCCTGAGGCGCCGCTCAATCGGCCTGCGCGGTGCGGTCGTTCCTGCGCCGCGCCGTCCAGCGGCCGGAGCACAGGGAGGCGACCTTCCAGGTGCCCGAGCCGGTGCCGGCCTGGAGCCGCCCGGTCCCGGTCCCGCTCGCCGTTCCGTTGCTGACGGCGAGCCCGACGCTGCCGTCGGCACCAACATGGCCGCTCACCCGGGCGCCCGCCTCGCCCGAGACCAGCTGGACCTGACCCTGGCGGATCGCCAGCGCGTAGGAGTAGCGGGCGCTGCACAGGCCGCTCTCCGTCACGAGCTCCACCGACCACGTCCCGTTATTGGCGCCCGGCTCGGCATGCGCCGACAGCGACATGGCGGAGGACAGGCCGGCGGCGAGCGCCGCGGCGGCGACCAGCTTGATCATGCGGGAATCTCTTTCAGCAAAGCGCGCGCCGCCCGTGATGGCGCGCCGGGTCACACTCGTCGATGGAGGATGACTCCATGCTGAACGCAGGAAGCGGCAAGAGTATGGCCGCGCACTTTTCGCGATGAGATCAGGATCCGCGCGCGACTGAGACGGGAATAGCCACGCTGCGTTTTGCGATTGCTTGGCGGTGTTGGCGGATCGGGCGGGCGTTCGCTCGAAGATCGTATTCGGATCGTCGCTGGATGAGCATGGCCGCCGGGCCCATGCGCCGCGCCCTCCCCCTTTGCGGGGGAAGGACACGCGCGCCAACGTTGGAGCGGGCTTTGTGTCGGCGCTCTAGGGGCGATGCGAAAACTGTCGTGCGAAGCCGGGTGCCCCTACCGCAAGCGTTTGAAGGCCGCCTTTCGACCTCGCGCGACCCCCTCGGCCTCTCAATCCGTCAGCGGGCGCGCCTCTTCCGGCAGCATGATCGGGATGCCGTCGCGGATCGGGTAGGCGAGCTTGGCGGAGCGGCTGATCAGCTCCTGCCGGGCGGAATCGTATTCCAGGGTGCCCTTGGTCAGCGGGCAGACCAGGATTTCCAGGAGCTTGGGATCCACGCGCGTCGCCTCGACGGTCTGTGTCAGGTCGTTGGTCATCGGTCGTGCGAACCTATTGCATCGTCGGCTCGGGCCCGGAGCCGCGAACCAGTTCCATCTGCGTGACCGCGATCAGGATCTCCGCCCTCGTCTTGAGGTCGGGCGCCTCCAGCATCGCCTGCTTCTCGCGGACGCCGAACGGGCTCATCATGCAGAGGGCGTTGACCAGCGCCTCGTCGGGCGCCTCGTCGATCCCGGCCCAATCCACCTTCAGATCGTTCGATTCCACGAAGTCGCGCAGCGCCTTGAGCACGCCGTCGCGGTCCACCTGTTCCTCGCCCGCCCGGGGCTCGAAGTCCACCGCGAACGCGTCGTAGGAGACGTGGCAGCGGCGGTAGGCGCTGGTCGAGGCGAGCTCGCTTTCGACCCGGAAGCGGCTGACCCCGGTCAGGGAGACCAGATACCGGCCGTCGCCGGTCTCGGCATATTGCGTGATCCGTCCGGCGCAGCCGACCCGGTAGAGCTTCGGGTTCGCCGCGCCCGACCCTTCCGGATCGGGCTGGATCATCCCGATGATCCGGTCCGTGCGCATCGCGTCGTCGATCATCGACAGGTAGCGCGGCTCGAAGATGTTGAGGGGCATCTGGCCGCGCGGCAGCAGCAAGGCGCCGGGCAGCGGAAAGACCGGGATGACGGCGGGGCAATCCGCCGGGCCCTTGTAGCTCGCATGGGTGCTCATGGCGCCTCCCGGATGGGCCTAAAGCTGGGCCGGAAGCTCCGCCCCAGGGCGAGCTGACGCATCACGAGAACAGGAGCGCCGAGAGCTTGCGCCGTCCCCGGATCGTGTCGGGATCCATCACGCCCCACGCCTCGAAGAACTGCAGCAGCTGCTTGCGCGCCGCGTCGTCGTTCCAATCCTTGTCGCGCTTACGCAGCTCGATCAGGTGATCGACCGCTTGACTGCGTTCGCCGGCGGCCGCGAGGCCCAGGGCGAGGTCGAACCGCGCCTGATGCGCGTTCGGGTTGGCCTCGACCTCCCGCTGCAGGCCCGACAGGTCGCCGAGGGAGGCCGCCTGCTCGGCGAGCTCGAGGGCGGCGCGGATGCCTGCGAGCGCCGGGTCGGCGGCTTTGGCCTCCGGCACCATGGCCAGCACGCGCTTGGCGTTCTCGATCTCGCCGGCATCGAGCTGCATCTTCGCCAGTCCGGCGAGCGCCGTCACGTTGTCGGGCTGCTGCTCGAGCACGGCCGCGTAGATCTCGGAGGCGCCCGCGAGGTCGCCCTCCTCGATCAGGGCGGCGGCATCGGCGAGCGCCGCCTCGACCGGATCCTGGGCCGGGCCGGCGACGCGATCGATCAGCTCCTTGATCTGGCTCTCGGGCACCGCGCCCATGAAGCCGTCGACCGGCTGGCCCTTCTGGAAGACGATCACGGCGGGGATCGACTGGATGCCGAGCTGGCCGGCGATCGAGGGATGGTCGTCGATGTTCATCTTGACCAGGGCGACCGCGCCCTTGGCCGCCTTGACCACCTTCTCCAGGACAGGGGTGAGCTGCTTGCAGGGGCCGCACCACGGCGCCCAGAAATCGACCAGGACCGGCCGGTGCATCGACTCGGCGATGACATCCTGACGGAAGCCCGCGGTGGTCGTGTCCTTGATCAGGGCATCGGCGTCGCCGCCCGGGGCGGCGCCGCCGGCGAGGGTGTCATTCAGCATTGGCCTGGCTTCGGAACTTTTTACGTGGAGCGCCTTAGATGGGGCTTCGGACCGTGTCTGACCAGCCCAAACTCACCGTGCCGGTGCCCCCGGGGCCGCCTTCTCCGCAGGTTTGGCGGCGGTCACGAAGGTCCCCGCATAGGCATGGCCATCCGCGGTGCTGGCCTCGCAGGTGATCGCGGTGCGGCCGGGCTCCGGCGTGGAGAACCGGCAGGCGCCGATCGCCAGGGTCGGGGCGCCGTCCTTGCCGACCATCACGAGGTTGATCGGCTGCAGCGGGTCGGTCTCCTCGGTGGCCTCCTGCTGGGCGCCGTTGCCGCTGAAGCTCAGCGTCTGGCCGTCCGCGGCGCTGAAGTCGAAGCTCGTCCGGTTGCGGCTGACCGCGTTGACCAGCACGGTGCTGCAGGTGGCGGTGAGATCGCGCCCGTCGACGACCAGCTTCTCGCAGGTCCCCTCCAGCCGGAGCGCCGCCTGGGCATGCGCCGCGCTCGGCACGGTGAACAGGGCGCAGAGCAGCGCGAGGCGCAGGCGTATGGTCATGGCGGGCCGGGTCTCCTTCGTTTTCCGTCGAACTAGGCGTCTGGGGCGGACTGTCGAGGGAGGCGCGCCGATCGGTCCGGAGCGGACGGCACCCTAGCCGAACCGCAGGGCGCGGTCGTTGGGCGCGGAAAAGTCGAGATCCGGCCCCAGCGGCACGATCCGGGTCGGATTGATGGTCGGGTGGCTCTCGTAATAGTGACGCTTGATGTGCGTGAGGTTCACGGTCGGGGCCACGCCGGGCAGCGCGTAGAGGTCGCGCAGGTAGTTCGACAGGTTCGGATAATCGGCGATCCGGCGGCGGTTGCACTTGAAGTGCCCGACATAGACCGCATCGAACCGCACCAGCGTGGTGAACAGCCGGATATCGGCCTCGGTCAGCCTGTCGCCGCAGAGATAGCGGCCGCGGTCGAGGCGTTCCTCGAGCGCATCGAGTTCGGCGAACAGCGCCTCGAAGGCGGCGGCGTAGGCATCCTGCGCGGTGGCGAAGCCGGCCTTGTAGACGCCGTTGTTGACCCGGTCGTAGACGCGCTCGTTGATCGCATCGATCTCGGCGCGCAGGTCCTCGGGGTACAGGTCCGGGCCGGTGCCCCCGAAGGCGCCGTTCAGCATCCGCAGGATCTCGGCGGATTCGTTCGATACGATGGTGGCGCGCTCCCGGTCCCACAGCACCGGCACGGTGACCCGGCCGGTATAGGACGGGTCAGCTGCCCGGTAGACTTCGTAGAGACGGCTGGCGTGGTGGATCGGGTCCGGCGTCGCCCCGGGCGTGTCCCCGAACACCCAGCCCTCGGAGCCCATATGCGGATCGACCACCGAGACGGTGATCGCCTCCGCCAATCCCTTCAGGGCGCGCCCGATCAGGGTCCGGTGGGCCCAGGGGCAGGCCAACGAGACGTAGAGGTGGTAGCGCCCCGGCTCCGCCTTGAAGCCGCCCTCCCCCGACGGGCCCGGCGCGCCGTCCGCGGTCACCCAATTGCGAAAGGACGAGGCCTTGCGCTCGAATCGCCCGCCGGTCGAGGCGGTGTCGTACCATTGGTCGCGCCAGACGCCGTCGACGAGGAGGCCCATGGTGATGTTCCGTTCCAGGAGAGGATCGTGGCGAGATGGGAGCCCGGCCGCGCGCGGGAAGGGGTGCGCCCCGTCCTTGGGCTCGGTTCCGGCCCGCTTACGAGTTGTGCGCAATGCAGGCTTGCGCCCGCGCTTCTGTTGCAGTGCAACATAATCGACCATCTTCCGGTCACCCGCCCGCCGCTGCGCGTCCGCAGCGACCCCGGCCCGGCGGGAGACTGGATGGAGCTGAGAGATGTCGTTCGTGCTGGTGCCCGTCGCCGAGGCGGCCCTGTTCACCCTGGGGTGCCTGATCATCCACACCCTTCGGCGGCACGCGGACCTGGTCACGGCGACGCTGGCCTGCCTCGCGACCCTGCTCCTGCTGATGATCGGCATCGCCTGCGCGCCGGAGACGTTCGCCAAATATCAGGCGGCGAGCGTCACGGATTTCGCACGGCTGGATCCGGCGATCTACTGAGCCGGGGCGACCGTCTCGCCGTTGACCTGCGCGAGGCGCCCGCCGGTCCCGCGCTGGCCCGCCACCGCGACGTCGAAATCGTCCTTCGGCAGCCGGGCCAGGAAGCGCTCGGCCAGCTCGAACAGCAGGATGTCCGGGCGCACGCGCTCGATATAGGCCCAGTCCAGGTTCGCCGACCAGACGAAGTGCACCTCGCGGAAGCTTTCGGCGAGGAGCCCGGTCAGCAGGAACGGGTCGAAATGCGCGCAGGAATCGCCGAACAGGACGAGCCGGCGCGGATCGGCGCCGTCCGCCTCGTTCCGGTAGACGACATGGGCGCCGACATGGGCCTCCCGGTCCCGCCCCTGCGCCTCGTAGGCGGCGAGCATCGGACCGACCTCGACGCGCTTCGCGTCGCGCTGCAGCATGAAGCGGTCCAGCCGTTCCCGGGGCTTCTCGCGAAGCTTCTCGCCGAGATCCATGACCTCCTCCGAGACGACCTGCGGCCGCGCCCCGATATCGGCCGGCGGGATGGCCCCGAGGGCGCGCATGATCTCGCGATAGGCCAGCAGGCAGCCCTGGATAGTCCAATGGGTGTCGGTGCGCAGGTAGAGCGGCACCGGGCCGTCGCGCCCCGCCCGGAGCGGGGCCAGCAGGTCGAGATAGGCGGGGTGCCGCGCGAGGCGCCGGGCCAGGCGCCGGGTCGAGGCCTTGGCCGGGTCGTAGCGCAGCCCTTCGACCTTGTCGTCGTAGACCGAGAGCTTTTCCGGCACGATCACGTGCAGGCAGCGGATCCCGAGGCTTTCGGCCCGCCGGGCCCGGGCCGCGATCAGCCGCGTCCAGCCGCGCAGCAGCAGCCAGTGCCGCAGGCCGCCCCGGTAGCGATCCATGACCCGGTTGCTGCCGCCGGTGAGGAACAGCCATCCGTCGCGGCCGACATGTACGCTCTCCCTGCCTGCAGCCATGGCCGTGCTTTAGAGCCGTTCCGGACCGGCTTGCAATCGGGAACGGCTCCGCGCCTCGCGTGCGCTTGAGCCCCACCGCGCCTGCCTCCGCCACGGCGGCGAGCGCTTCCGCCGCACCGGGCCGGGGCGCCTGGGCCGGACCCGGCGCGGAGGGCACGCGTTCGACAAGCATGTCGTCGTCCTCAGCCCTGATGCCCGCCCCGCCGGCCGAACGGCCCGATCCGGACCACCGCCCCCGTCCGGCCCGGCTCTGGCGCCCGCGCCGGGTGCTGGTGACCCCGGCGGCGCTGGATTTCGCCCATGGCCGGGCCATGGTGGCCCGGGCCGAGGCGATGGGGTTGCTGGTGGAACGGCTCTCGGCCAACCGCCTCACCGGCCTGCGCGACGCCGATCCGCGCCAAGCCTACATCGCGGCCAAGGCGACGCTCGCCATCACGGTGGCGCCGCCGACCAAGCTGAGGCTCCAGCCGATCCCGCCCTCGGCCGATTGGCGTTTCGACCTCGCGGAAGGCTGCCCGGCCCATTGCCAGTATTGCTACCTCGCCGGCTCGCTGCAGGGGTCGCCGGTGACCCGCGCCTACGCCAATCTCGACGCGATCCTCGATAATCTCGCCGCCTATGCCGGCCAGGGCGCCGTCACCTCGGTCTCGGCCGAGCGCGCGCAGGAGGGCACGACTTTCGAGGCATCCTGCTACACGGATCCGCTGGGCATCGAGCACCTCACCGGCTCGCTCTCGGCGGCGATCCGGCATTTCGGCGCCTGGGACGCGCCGGTGCAGCTGCGCTTCACGACGAAATTCGCCGCCGTCGCGCCGCTCCTCGACCTGCCGCACAACCGGCGCACGCGCATCCGCTTCTCGGTCAATGCCCGTCCCGCTTCGCGCTACGAGGGCGGCACCGACCCCCTCGACGCGCGGCTCGCCGCGATGGGCGCCATGGCGCGGGCCGGTTATCCGGTAGGCCTGACCATCGCGCCGATCATCCCGGTGGCGGGTTGGGAAGCGGCCTATGCCGGCCTGATCCGCGACGCCGCCGACGCGCTCGCCGGGATCCCCGATCTGGACCTGACCGTGGAACTCATCACCCACCGGTTCACGCCCATCTCGAAGACGGTCCTGCGCGGCTGGTATCCGGGCTCGGACCTTCCGCTCGAAGAGGCCGACCGGGTCGAGAAGCGCACCAAGTTCGGCACGGTCAAGCACGTCTTCCCGAAGCCGCTGATGCAGGCGATGCGGGCGCATCTCACCGATCGCCTGGCCCGCGATCTGCCGGCAGCGCGGGTGCTGTACTGGACCTGAGCGGGTTCGGGCGCCATGTCGCCTCGCATGCATGACGCGGCCCCCCTGATCCTGACGCTCGCCTTCGACGAGCCGACCTTCGCGCGCTTCGACGGCGAGCGCCGACGCAACTTCCCCGAAGCCCTGAACTTCATCCCGGCCCACGCGACGCTGTTCCACCACCTGCCGGGGGACCGGGAGCGCGGCGTGATCGAGGCGGTGACGAGCCTGGCGCGCACGGTGCCGGCTCCCGGCGTCGCCGTCACGGGCCTGCGCTTCACCGGCCGCGGCGTCGCCTACATCCTCGAATCCCCATCGCTGGCGAACTTCCGGGCCCGGCTCGCCAGCACGTTCGAGCCTTACCTCACCGCGCAGGATCGCCAGGGCTGGCGCCCGCACGTCACGGTGCAGAACAAGGTCACACCGGACAAGGCGCGCGCCCTCCACGCCGACCTGGCGGCCGGTTTCGCGCCGTTCCACTTCACCGCCCCCGCGACGCGGCTGTGGCGCTATCTCGGCGGCCCCTGGGAGGCCGTCGCCACGCTGGCTTTCGGGGAGAATGCCTGATGGGTGTCACGCTGACCGGGGAGGGAGCGCCATGAGGGCGCCGGTTCGACTCCAGCACAACCCCATCACCGGGCGCGCGATGGCCGTCTGGCTGCGCCTGCGGCTGAACGAGGTCGGCCCTCTGGTCGCCCTGCTGGGTGTCAGCATCCTCGGCTACGGCTTCTTCTACCTCGCCCACGAGGTCGGCGAGGGCTCGACCGCGGCGCTGGACCGCAAGATCCTGCTTGCCCTGCGCAATCCCGCCGACCTCTCCGACCCGATCGGGCCGCCCTGGCTCGAGGAGACGATGCGCGACATCACGGGGCTCGGCAGCGTCTTCACGGTGCTGTTCCTGACCTGCGCGGCGGCGGCCTATCTGGCGGTCTCGGGGCGACGGCGGATCGGGCTGTTCATGCTCGTCGCGGTCGGCAGCGGCGAGCTGGTCTCGACGGTGCTGAAGCTGTTCTACCAGCGGCCGCGGCCGGATCTCGTGCCCCATGGCATGGAGGTGTTCACCGCGAGCTTCCCGAGCGGCCATGCCACCATGTCGGCCATCGCCTACCTGACCCTCGCGACCCTGGTCGCCCGGGTCGATCGCAATCGGGGCGCGAAGGCCCTGGCCCTGGGGCTCGGGGTCGGCCTGACGCTCCTGGTCGGTCTCAGCCGGATCTATCTCGGCGTCCACTGGCCGAGCGACGTGCTGGCCGGCTGGTGCATCGGCGCGGCCTGGGCGTCGCTGTGCTGGTTCATCGCCCTCCAGCTCCAGCGGCGGGGCGAGGTCGAGGCGCCGGACCCGCCGCCCCCGGCCTGACGGGGCAATTAAGGTAAACCGGAGGTTAAGATGGACCTCCGGGTACGATCCGGGCGCGATCGCGGTTGTCGGAGCGACCGGGAGCCGAGGACCACGATCGTGATCGAGCGTCGCCAAACCGCCCGCCGCCGCGTCTGCCTCGGCGGACGCGTCCGGGTCGCAGCCTTCCTGCCGGAGATCGCCTGCGTGGTGCGGGATGTCTCGCTCGGCGGCGCCCGGATCGGCGTCCCGCCCACCGCCATGCTGCCGGATTGTTTCGACCTGTTCATCCCCTGCCGGAACGAGACCCGGCGGGCCTTCGTCGCCTGGCGCGCGGGCGCAACGATCGGCCTCGGCTTCGGGCAGACCCAGGCGGCGTCCGGGCCGGACGCCCTCGCCCGCCGCCTCGCCGACAGCGAGGCCGAGGTCGCGCGTCTGCGCGCCGCGCTGCTCGGCGGAAACGACCCGGCGCCGGCTTGCGTTCACTGACGGGACAGCGCCGATAGCGGACGCTCGCCCCACGTCGCGGCGATTCGGTGCCGCGGCCTGGATTCAGGGACACGGCGAGGCTCATGGCGGACGACATCCGGCTCTCACGACGCAATCTCCTGGCCGCGGGGGGCGCGCTGGCCGGCGCGAGCCTCGGCGGTGCCGCCCAGGCGGCCCAGCCTGGCCCGGCGATCCCGGCCGATACCGGCGCGGTCCAAGGCGGGCGCGTGATGTTCCCGAACTGGCGCGGTCAGGCCGACCGGCCGCCGGCGCCGAGCCCGGCGCCCCAGCCCCCGGGCCAGCGCATCGGCTATTGCGTGGTCGGCCTCGGCCGGCTGAGCCTCGACGAGATCCTCCCGGCCTTCGGGGCGACCAAGCGCTCGCGGCTGGCCGCGGTGATGTCGGGCAGCCCCGACAAGGCCAAGCTCGTGGCCCGGCAATACGGCCTGCCCGAGGACGCGGTCTACGGCTACGACGAGTGGGATCGGCTCAAGGCCAATCCCGCGATCCAGGCGGTCTACATCGTCACGCCCAACAGCGTGCACCGGGACAACGTCCTGGCGGCGGCGGGGGCCGGCAAGCAGGTGCTGTGCGAGAAGCCGATGGCGGTGGCGTCGCAGGAATGCCGCGACATGATCGCGGCCTGCAACCAGGCCAACGTCAAGCTGATGATCGCCTATCGCTGCCAGTACGAGCCGCATAACCGGGCGGTGATCAAGTTCGCCCGCTCGGGCGAGTTCGGGCGCCCGCGGATGATCCAGGCGTTCAACGGCCAGACCACCGGGCTGCCGGAACAGTGGCGCCTCAAGAAGGCGCTGGCGGGCGGCGGATCGCTGCCGGATATCGGGCTCTACTGCCTCAACACCACCCGGGCGGTGCTCGGTGAGGAGCCGGAGCTGATCCAGGCTCAGATCTACTCGCCGCCCGACGATCCGAAGTTCCGCGAGGTCGAGGAGACGGTGAGCTTCACCATGCGCTTCCCGTCCGGCGTGATCGCGCAATGCACGTCGAGCTACGGCGTCTACGAGGCCCGCAGCCTGACCCTGCACACCGGCAACGCCGCGATCGATCTGCAGAACGCCTTCGCGTACGAGGGGCAGCGCCTGTTCGTGTCCCATCGCGACGGCAAGTCCGGCGCCCGCGACGAGAAGGTGCTGAGCCCGAAGAACCAGTTCGCCCTGGAGATCGACCACTTCTCCCGGTGCATCCAGGAGAACCTGCGCCCCCGCACCCCCGGCGAGGAGGGGCTGCAGGATCAGGTCCTGATGGAGGCGATCTACGAATCCGCCCGCACCGGCGCCCCGGTCAAGGTCGGCCCACCGGCCGGGGCCGGATCCGGCCTCGACGTGACCCGCGGACCGGAGCCGGAGGAGCCGAGCTGAGCCGCGTCAGAACGGCAGCAGGATATCGACGATCTGCTGGCCGTAGCGCGGCTGCTGAACGTCGGTGATCTGGCCGCGGCCGCCATAGGCGATGCGGGCCTGGGCGATCTTGGTCGAGTCGATGGTGTTGTCGGATTCGATGTCCTCCGGCCGGACCACGCCGGCCACCACCATCTCGCGGACCTCGAAGTTCACCCGGATCTCCTGCTTGCCCTCGACCACGAGGTTGCCGTTGGGCAGGACCTGGGTGACCACCGCGGCGACGTTGGTGGTCACGGTCTCGGCGCGCTGGACCGAGCCGGCGCCATCGTTGGCGGTGGCCGAGGTGGCCGACAGGAGCGCGGTGCTGCCGACGCCGAAGGACTTGCCGAGGGCGTTGTTCTCCAGCCCGAGGGCGTTCGGCAGGCCGAAGCTCTCGGTGTTGGCCCGGGACCGCTTGGTCTCGTTGCTGATGTTGGCCTGGTCGGTGACGTTGACCTTCACGGTCAGCAGGTCGCCCAGGCGCGCGGCGCGCTGGTCCTTGAAGAACGCCCGCGAGCCGGTGCGCCAGAGCGAGTTCGGCGCGTAGGAGACCGGCTGCACGTCGGGCATCGGCATCCGCACCGGCTTGTAGCCGGGCTGGGTGGTGGGATCCTCGATCGCCGACAGCGCCGGGGTGGCGCCGACCTGGGACAGCCGGTCGGCGGTGTTGCAGGCGCCGAGCGCACCCGCGATCAACGCGGCGGCGAGCGGGTTCAGGACAAGGCGGCTGGCCATCGGGGAAACTCGTTCACGCATCGGATGGGCGATCAGCGCAGGGACGCCGTCGCCTGGACTTGCGGGGCCGCGGCGGCCTGCTGGGCGACCGGGCCGGGGCCGACCGAGACGCGGCCGGGGCCGATCACGGTGGCCTGGAGCACCTTCTTCGAGGCGACGTTCACGACGTTGACGACGGCGCCCATCCGGCCGGCCTCGTTGGCGAGGCCGCGCATCGACAGGCTGACGCTGGCGGTCTCGTACACGATGGTCACGCTCTCGCCCCGGGCCACCAGTTCGGGCAGGGCGGTGTCCGAGACCCGCAGCACCGTTCCGGCCGGCAGCGCGTGCTGGGCGACTTCGCCCAGGACCGTGGCGGCCCCGGCCTGCGCGTCGCTGGCGACGGCCTCGCGGGGACGGCGCTCCACGACGAGGTCGCCCTCCCGCACCGGATCGCCCCGGTTGAGCGCACGGGTCAGCACCGCCACCTCGCGCAGCTCGATCACGACGCCCGAGACCCGCAGCGAGGCCTGGCGCTCACCGAGGCTGACGAGGCCCGAGACCCGGCGCGAGCGCGGATCGTAGGTCAGGTCGAGGGCCGCAGCCTGGCCGGCGAGGTCCACCGGCGCCAGCAAGGTCGGGCCGTCGCCGTCGAAGCGCACCGCGACGCTGCGCGGATCGAGGCCGTAGCCCGATTCGAGGCCGCGCTTGAGCGCCGCCTCGAGCTCCGGCGGCCCCAGGCGCCGCGCCGCGCGCTGCACGGCGATCTGCATCCGCCCCCCGGTCTCCAGGCCGGCGATGCCGAGCGCGGCCGCGGCCTCGACGATGCGCCGGGTCTGGATCGTCCCGGTGGCGCCCAAAGCGGGCGCGCGGAACAGCGGGCGCGCGGCGAGCCTGTCCGGCGCGCCCTCGACGAGGTCGGCCAGGACCAGGATGTCGCCCCGCGCCGTCACGTCGCCGCGCAGCCGGGGCTGCGACTTCTGAGTCTCGCCCTGCTGCAGGCCGGGCTCGGCCATGGCGGGGATCGCCAGGGCGCCGATGGCCGCGAAGGTCATGAAGGCCAGCGCCGCGCGCAAGAGCACCGCGGCGCCGGGCGGCGCCACCCGCGGGCGGCCCCGGCGGACGAGCGGGCTGAGGTCGCTTTCGTCCGCAGCCGTGCTGACGAGGGGCAGGTCGGCACGGGCGCCGTGGGTCTGGAAACCGGCATACATGAGCGGAGACCTGGAGTGATGGCAGGACGCGCGGTCAGCTGCGGAACATCTGCGAGGTGGTGGAGAGCATCTGGTCGGCGGCGGTCACGACCTTCGAGTTCATCTCGTAGGCGCGCTGCGCGGCGATCAGCGACGAGATCTCGGTGACCGCGTTCACGTTCGCCTCTTCCAGGTAGCTCTGCTGAAGGTTACCGAACCCTTCCGCCCCCGGCAGGCCGCTGATCGCCGGCCCCGAGGCCGCCGTCTCGATGAACAGGTTGTCGCCGATCGATTCGAGGCCGACCTTGTTGACGAAGCGTGAGAGCTGGAACTGGCCGAGCGCCTGCGGCGCGGTCTGCCCGGGCAGCGTCGCCTGGACGGCGCCGGTGGCGCTGATCGTCACGGCGGTCGCCGTCTGCGGGACGGTGATCGCCGGATCGAGCAGGTAGCCGTCGCGGGTCACGAGCTGGCCCGTGGCCGACAGGTCGAAGGAGCCGTCCCGGGAATAGGCGGTGCGGCCGTCCGGCAGCGTCACCCGGAAGAAGCCCTCGCCCCGGACCGCGACGTCGTAATCCTTTTCGGTCGAGCTCAGCGTGCCCTGCGACATGACGCGGGCGGTCGAGGTGGTCTTCACGCCCGAGCCGAGGGCGAGGCCGGCGGGGAGCTGGGTGTTCTGCTCCGAGGTCGAGGAGCCGGCCCGGCGCAGGTTCTGGTAGAGCAGATCCTGGAAATGGACCTGCTGGCGCTTGTAGCCGGTGGTGCGCAGGTTCGCGATGTTGTTGGAGATGACCTGGACGTTGAGTTCCTGGGCCGCCATGCCGGTGGCGGCTGAGTAGAGGGCGCGCATCTTTCAGGCCCCCTTAGGCGACGTCGGCGAGGCGGCGGATCGCCGTGCCCCGCAGGTCGTCGAGGCGGGTGATCATGCTCGAGACCATCGCGTAGGAGCGGTTGACGTCCATCAGCCGGGTCATCTCGATGACCGGGCGGACGTTCGAGCGCTCGAGGGCGCCAGATTCCAGGCGCCCCTCGATCCCGGCCGGGCGCGCGGGCTCCGGCGAGGCGTACAGGTTGCCGCCCTCGTTGGTCAGCCGCTGCGGGTTGGCGAAGGTGACAAGCTTGATCTTGCCGCGGATGCCGAGATTGGTCGACACGGTGCCGTCGAGGCCGATCGTGAGACCGGTCTCCTGCGGGTTGATGGTGATCGGCCCGCCATCGCCGGCGACCTTGTAGCCGTCACTGGTGACGAGCGCGCCCGTCGGGTCGATCTCGAAGGCGCCGTTGCGGGTGTAGCGCTCGCCCTGGGGCGACTGGACCGCGATGAACGCCGCGCCCTTGACGGCGACGTTGAGCGGGTTGCCGGTCTGCTCGATCGGGCCCTGGCCCAGATCGATGGTGGTGCCCTGGTCGATGACGTAGGAGAGCCGCCGATCGGGCCGCGCGAAGGAATCCGCGCTCGCCACCGGCATCAGGTATTCCTGGAAGCGCGTGCTCCGGCCCTTGAAGCCGGTGGTCGACACGTTCGCCATGTTGTTGGAGATCACGTCCAGCTCGCGCTGGAGCGCCATCTGGCTCGACACGCCGACGAAGAGGGCATTCTGCATCGTGGACTCTGACACTCGCGTGCCGCGGTGGCGGCAACGATCCATTCAGCATCCGCTGTGCCAACGCGTCGGGCGTCGAATTTTCTTTCAAAAGTAAGGTGTTAGGCGACGGGCCGGTAACGCTGCCGACAGGCGGGAGCTGCGCGGCGGCAATCCTGGCCCGGCAGGATTTGCCCGCTTAACGACACGTTAACCGTAATGCTTCGATATCCGAGCGTACCCGGCGCGCGGATATCCGCGAAAGAGCATTATTTCCCATGGCCAAGAAGCCCAAGAAGGCCGCCGAAGACGGCGAGGCCGGCGCCGACGCCGCCCCCAAGGGCAAGAAGAAGCTCATGATCATCGTGGCTGCCGCGGTCCTGGCGGTCGGCGCCGGCGGCGGCGCCTTCCTGATGATGGGCCGGGGCGGAAGCGCCGAGGGCCAGGAGGCCGCCGGGGGTGGTGGCCATGGCGGGGGCCATGGTGGCGGTCACGGTCCGGCTGCCAAGGGCGCCGGTCCCGACGGCAAGAAGCCGATCGTGTTCGTCGAGATGCGCGAGATGCTGCTGAACCTCAGCCCCGACATGCCGCAGGAGAAGGCCAAATACGCCAAGCTGCGTCTCGCCCTGGAGCTGAAGGATGCCGGGGTGGAGGACGAGGTGAAGCCCCTGATGCCGCGCATCGAGGATACCCTCCAGGTCTACATGCGCGAGCTGCGCGTGAGCGACCTGACCGGCTCAGCCGGTCTCTACCGGCTGCGCGAGGAGCTGCTGCGGCGCGTCAACGTCGCCGTCTATCCCGCCAAGGTCGAGGCGGTGCTGTTCAAGGACGTGATCGTCCAGTGATCGACCCGATGACCCCCACGGTCACCGAGAGCCAGGCCTTGAGCGGACGCGCCTGATGGAACCCGAGGACGAACTTCCCGAAGACGATTGGTCGGCCGCCCTTCTGGAGCAGGGCGCCGAAGGCGGCGACACGTCGCTCGCCGAGGAATGGGGCGCGGCCCTCGCCGAGCAGGGCACCACGCGCAACGCCGGAGACGTCGCCGCCGAATGGGCGACGATGATCGAGGACGGGGAGAGCGACAACCTTCCCGAGCTCGCCGGCAACGACCGGGTGCTCAACCAGGACGAGATCGACGGCGTCCTCGGCTTCTCCATGCGCGAGCTCTCGGCCTCAGGGGCCGGGGGCGTTCAGGCCATCGTCGATTCGGGCGTCGTCCAGTACGAACGCCTGCCGATGCTGGAGATCGTCTTCGACCGGATGATCCGGTTGCTGTCGACCTCCCTGCGCAACCTGTTCCAGGACAACGTCGAGGTGACGCTCGACAACATCACCTCGGTGCGCTTCGGCGACTATCTCAACGCGATCCCGCTGCCGACCCTGCTGGGCGTGTTCCGCGCCGAGCAATGGGAGAATTCCGGCCTCGTCACGGTCGATTCGAACCTCGCCTACGCGACCTTCGACCTCCTGCTCGGGGGCAAGCGCGGCGGCTCGTCGAGCCGCCTCGACGGGCGGCCGTTCACGTCCATCGAGATGACGCTGGTGCGCCGGCTCGTGGAGATCATCCTGGGCGACCTGGAGCAGTCGTTCCAGCCGCTCTCGCCCGTCACCTTCGGCATCGACCGGATCGAGACCAACCCGCGCTTCGCCACCATCACCCGACCCGGCAACGCCGCGATCCTGATCAGCCTGCGCCTCGACGTCGACGGGCGCGGCGGCATGCTGCAGATCCTGTTTCCCTACGCGACCATCGAGCCGATCCGGGAGCTGCTGACCCAGAGCTTCATGGGCGAGAAGCTCGGCCGCGACCATGTCTGGGAGGGGCACCTCGCCACCGAGATCTGGCAGGCCGACGTCACCATGGAGGCGGTGCTCCACGAGATGATGCTGCCGCTCAAGCAGGTGATGCGCCTCAAGGTCGGCGATACCCTGATGTTCGACGCCAAACCCTCAGACCTGATCGCCGTGCGCTGCGGCGACTGGGCCCTGACCCAGGGGCGGATCGGCCAGGTCGACGGCAACATCGCCGTCCAGGTCACCCGGCCCCTGCGCCGCTCGCGCACGACCATCCAGGCCTACGAGGCCTCGATGAACAGCCACACTGACGTTTAGCGTGCGATAGGTCCGGATCATGAGTCTCTTCGTCACGCTCGCCGCCGACATCCTGGTCGCCGTCCTCCTGGCGGCCACGATCGTCACCTGCCTGCGTCTGTCCCGCCGGATCAGCCAGCTCAAGGGCGACGAGGCGGCGCTGCGCCAGACCATCGGCGACCTGATGGTGGCCACCGGCACGGCCGAGCGCGCCATCGCGGGCCTGCGCTCGGCGATCGACGAGGGCGACCGCACGCTCACCACGCGCATCGACGCCGCCACCGCCCGCGCGGCCGAGCTGGCTGCCCAGGTCGAGGCCGGGGAGACCGTGGTGATGCGCATCGGCGCGATCGTGGCGCAGATGCGCGCGGTGCCGGTCCGCGCCGAGCCGCCGCCCGCCCCGCGGCCGGCCCCCGAGGCGCCTGTGGCGCCCGCGGCGCAACGGCCGGAACCCGCGAGCCCGAACGGCGAGCGTCTCGGCGCCGCCGCCGCGGCCGCCCTCGCGATGAGCGAGCGCGCCCTCGCCCGTGTTCGGGCGCGCGCCGCATGACCGGCGTACCGGCCCCGAAGATTCCGCCGGCCCCGAAGATCCCGCCGGCGCCCAAGCCCAAGCCCACGTCGACGGCGGCGCAGCGGCCGGCCACGGCCCTGCGCCGCCCGCGCCTGAAGCCGACGCGGACGATGCGGCTGCGCCTGATCGATGCCGTGGCGATCGCGGCCGGGGGCCTGCTGGTGCTCAAGCTGCTCACCCTGGTGCAGGTCGGCCTGCCGGGGGCCGGCACCCTGCCCGAGTACAGCCGGGCGGTGGCCCGCGCCCGCACCGGCTACGAGCCGATCGATCCTCTGACCACCGGCTCGGTCGGGGCCAAGGACGAGTCGCCCGCGGCACCGGCCGAGAAGACCCCGGAGCCGCCCGCCCCCGAGCCGGCGAAGGCGGGATCGGGCTCCCCGACCGAGCGCGCGCTGCTGGAGAAGCTCGGCGCCCGTCGCGACGCGCTGCGCCAGAGGAACGACGAGCTGGAGTTGCGCGAGAAGATGCTCAACGAGGCCGAGCGCAAGCTCGAGACCGGGCTCGGCGACCTGAAGCAGGCCGAGGAGAAGGTCGACGCGGCCGCCAAGGCCCGGGAGGAGGCCGAGAAGCAGGGGCTCAAGAACATCGTCACGATGTACGAGACGATGAAGCCCAAGGATGCCGCCCGGGTGTTCGACCGCCTCGGGCACGACGTCCTGGTGCCGATCGTCCTGGCCATGAACCCGCGCAAGATGTCCGAAGTGCTCTCGGCGATGCAGCCGGAAGCGGCCGAGCGCCTGACCGTGACCCTGGCCAACCGCGCCCGCGGCGTCGGCGGCGCCCAGGTCCAGGCCGGAACGGGCCTGCCGGCGAACGAATTGCCGGCGATCGATCCGGGGCCGCCGCCGGCTCGATAGGCGGGGCGACTGCAGGGTCTTCGGAACGGTGCCGGGCCGCCGCGGAGCCTGGCCCTCTGTCCGGTCCGGCGGTGACGACGCCCGATCGCCCGGCATCCGGATCCGCGCGAAGCGGGCGCTGGTCGAGGCGCCCCGGGACCGAGCACCTGAAGATCACAAACGTTTCAGGGCGGCCACTTGAACCATCGGTCCAGGACAGGCTCGAGCCGGCTGAGCTTTTTCCGGGCGTGGTAGGGTCGTGTCCTTGACATTACAGTAAGAGCCATTATCTCGCCGTGTATACTCATGTATCTAGGCCGGATAGTGATGGCTCCAAAGGAATTGATCCTGTCTGGCGTTGCAGGTCTTGGCAACAAGCTGTTCGACAATGTCTCCGTCCAAAGGCTTTTATTCAACGCTCTTCGCCTCAATAGAAAAGAGGTTCGGCGCCTCATACTGAGTCGTGATGCTGAGTTCCTCGGGTATTGTCTGGCGCGCAGGACCCGTTCGAAATCGCAGATCCTGCAGGATCTCTGGGTCTGTTTCGAGCTGGGTGAGAAGACGGGCGGTTATTTCGTAGAATTCGGTGCGACGAACGGCATCAAGAACAGCAACACGTGGCTGCTCGAGAAGACGCTCGGATGGACCGGCATTCTCGCGGAGCCGAATCCGATCTGGCATTCCGCATTGGCGGCCGAACGGGACGCGGCGATCGAACACCGTTGCGTCTCCTCGAAATCGCACGAGACCGTGACCTTCCTCGCGACCAACGACAGCGATCCCGAATTGAGCGGTATCGCCCGCTATGCCGATGCCGATCATTTCGCTGACACGCGCAGCCGCGGCCAACGGATCGAGATCGAGACCATATCCCTGGACGATCTGCTCGAGGAGCACGGGGCTCCGCAACGCATCGATTATCTGTCGATCGACACGGAGGGCAGCGAGCTCGACATCCTGTCGGCCTACAGTTTCAGCCGCAGATTCAACGTCATATCGGTCGAGAACAATCCCAGGAACGAGGCCGCAATCGACGCGCTTCTCGCGTCGAACGGCTATGTCAGGGTTTATCGGCACTTCTCTCAGTGGGACAGTTGGTATGTCTCCAAGGAGCTGAGGCAGGAGACGCCGGTGATCGTCGCGGCGCCCGATGCGTGAGCGTCGTCTGTGCTTGCGATCGGCTCGGCAGATCGGGACGGGCAGCTTCCGGCGGTGTCTTCGGGTTCAACCGGCATGATTGCCGCCCGGTGGGTCGGCGGACCCGCCAAGCGTGTTCAACGGGGTCGGAAGCGGTAGTGGCCGCAGAAATAGACGGGGCGGCCGGTCAGAAGCCGGTGCAGGCTCGCCATGGTCCGAGCCAGCGCGCCGCAGCGCCGGGTGATATCGACCGCCTCGATCACAGCGAGGCCGGGGGCGATGTCGCCGACGGTTTCGGGGCTTGGCACCGCCCAGCGAAACGACGCCCGGGTCTTGGCGAGACTTGGGTTTCGCCGCGACTGCCGCACCAACATCGGGGATGCGAAGTCGGCAGCCAGTTCGAGCAAAATGCCGTTGCGCGCTGCACGGTCGACGAGCCCGCGCAGCAGATCTTCGCCCACGGACGGCGATAGATACATCGAGACGCCTTCCGCCAGAACCAGGGTCGGCCGCCCGGGCGTCCAGCCGAGCTCGTCCATCCAGGCAAGCGGTTCCGTTTCCGTGACCTTGATGGTCCGGACATTGGCGCGCCGGGCGACCAAGGCTTCGCGCAGACGGATGACGTCGGCGAAATCCGCGTCGACCCAGTCCACGGTGGCAGGCAAGCGGATCCGCGACGGGCGGTCGTCCAGCCCGGAGCCGATGCTGACGCACAGGCCGGCCGGGTGGGACGCGATGAAGGTTTCAGTGACCCGGTCGAACCATTGGGCCCGGAGCACCGACCCGCGCATGCTTCCGGTATCCCGGGCGAAACGCGCGGGATCGAAGCCGAGCGCCGTCCCGATCCGCATCGCCTCGGCGTCCCGGAACTGAAGATCCGGGTGACGATCGGGCGCGATCATCCGGGCCGCGAGCGGGATCAGCAGTGTTTCTGGAATGGTTCCTAAAGACTTGATGCTGAGATCGTCCATGACACGCGCCGTCGTCACCTGAGAGGACGATCAAGATCGCCCCTCTGCGGCGCTGCTTGCAATGGAAGATCACTGGCGGCGAGAACTTTTACGAAACTTTACTCTGCCGCCCGTCCGATTTCGGCGATCACGTCCCCGATGCCGGGTCGTTGCGCCGGATCAGGCTGCAGGCAAGCCGTTGCCAGAGCCCGCAACGCATCGGGCGCCGCGTCGCAGCAATCCAGCACCTCGCCCAGCAGGATGCCAACCGCCCGCACCTCGACCCGCGCCAGCGCCGCGCCGACCGCACCCCTGGGCAGTGCCGAGGCGGCGCCGAAATCGCTGAGCACGGCCGCACCGGTCTCGGCATCCCACAAGGTGTTGTGGGCGTAGACGTCGCCGTGGATCAGGCCGCGCCCGTGCAGATGGGCCAGGGCTTCGGCGACGGCGCGAGCGATCCGCAGGGCCTTGTCCAGGCTGAGCCGCAGGGCCGGATCGTAGACGTCGCGGCTGCAGCTCGCCAGGCTCGGCGGGCCGGCCAGCACGCGCCACTGCGCCGGGAGCAGTCGCAGCAGCAGCCCCTGGGCGCCGTCGGGATGGTCGGCGAGCCGGCCGAGGGCGCCGGTGAGGGCCGGATGGGTTCCGGCGGCGAGGCAGGCCTCCATCTCGCGCTCCGGCAGACCGTCGCTGGTCATCGCCCCCTTGAACAGCTTGAGCGCCACCGCCTGCATGCCCGAAGGTGCGTGCCAGACCGCCCGGTGGACCCGGCCCGAGGCCCCCTCCCCGAGCAGGTCGCCGACCTCCAGCGCCGACCACGGCACGGATGTCGAGACGCTGGGCTCCGTCGCCGGCTCGGCGGGATTGCCCGCGTAGGAGATCCAGGCCAGGCGCGGCAGGCGCGCCAGCCAGGGCGGGAGGGCGTCGAGCCGGTTGCAGGACAGGCGGATCAGTTCGAGGTTGTCCGCACCCGCGAGGCCCTCGGGCAGGTGCGAGATCCGGTTGCCCGACAGCATCAGCTTTTGCAGACGCGGGCGCGCGCCGAGGGCATCGGGCAGGGTCTCGATCCGGTTGTCGGTGAGGGTCAGCCAGCGCAGATCGCGCGGCAGGGCGTCCGCCGGAACCTCCCGGATGCCGCAACCCCGGAAGCCGAGCTGGCTCAGCGTCGGGCACGCGCCCAGCACCGGCGGCAGGCGCTCGAATGGGTTGCCGGAACAGAACAGCACGCGCAGGCGGCTCAGCCGCCCGAGATCGTCCGGCAGGTCGGTCAGACTGCCCCGGCCGAGATCCAGCACCTCCAGGGTGTCGGCGAGGCCGAAAATCTCGCGGGGAAATTCCGAGAGCCCGTCGGGCAGCCGCAGCTCTCGCATTCCCGCCAGGTCGCCGCGCCGGAGGGCCGCGAGGGTTTCGGTGCGGTCCAAAAGCGTCAGCCCCGCTTGAAGAAGGCGTCGGCCGCGCCTTGGGCCGCGTGCTTGGCCGCCCGCGCCGCCTCGATCCGGGCGATCTCCGCCTGCAGCAGCGCGATGCGCGCGTCGAGGTCGGCGAGCGAGAGCGTATCGAGCGGCTGACCGATCTCGTGGGCCACGGCCTTGCGGGGCCTGTCGTCGTCGTCGCGCATGGTGCAGATCCCTACAGGAAGACGCGGCCGGCGCCGTCCCAGGAAAGCCCGAGACGGGCCGCCAGGGTGGCGCCGATATCGGCGAACGTGTCGCGCCGGCCGATCGAACGGGGGGCGATGCCGGGGCCGAAGGCCAGGACCGGCACCTGCTCGCGGGTGTGGTCGGTCCCCGTCCAGGTCGGATCGTTGCCGTGATCGGCGGTGATCACCGCGAGGTCGCCGGGCTGAAGCGCCGCCAGGATCTCGGGCACGCGGGCGTCGAACGCCTCAAGCTCGGCGGCGTAGCCGGGCACATCCCGGCGATGGCCGTGCTCCGTGTCGAAATCCACGAGGTTGACGAAGATCAGGCCGCCCTCGGGCAGGTCGGCCAGGGCGTCGAGCCCGGCCTGCAGGCAGGCCGCGTTGGCGCCGGGCTTGATCTCGCGGCCGGTGGCGCGGTGGGCGAAGATGTCGCCGATCTTGCCGACGCTGACCACGGCCCGGCCCTCGGCCTCGGCCCGGTCGAGGAGCGTGAGGCCGGGCGGCTCAACGGCAAAGTCCTTGCGGTTGCCGGTGCGGCGGAAGCCCGTCTCCGCCGAGCCCACGAACGGGCGGGCGATGACCCGGCAGACCCGGTAAGGATCGCACAGGCGGCGCGCGACGCGGCACAGCGCGTAGAGCCGCTCCAGCCCGAACGCCTCCTCGTGGGCGGCGATCTGGAAGACGCTGTCGGCCGAGGTGTAGCAGATCGGTTTGCCGGTCCGGACGTGCTCGGCCCCGAGCGCGTCGATGATGGCGACGCCCGGCGCGTGCCGGTCCCCCAGGATGCCGGGCAGGCCGCCCTCGGCGATCAGCGCCTCGACCAGCGCGGGCGGGAAGGCCGGCCGCGTATCCGGGAAGTGGCCCCAGGGCTCGGGCAGCGGCAGGCCGGTGATCTCCCAATGGCCGGAGGGCGTATCCTTGCCGGCGGCCGTCTCGACGGCATGGCCGTAGGCGCCGCGCGGCTCCCCCTCGGGCGCGAGGTTCGGCGGGATGCGGCCGGAGGCTCCGGCGGCGGCGAGGCCGAGGCCGAGTTCGGCGAGATAAGGCAGGCGCAGCGGGCCGGCGCGCAGGCCCGCCCGGTCGCCGCGTCCGGCCGCGCAGGCCTCGGCGATGTGCCCGAGCGTATCGGAGCCGGCATCGCCGTAGGCGTCGGCATCCGGAGCGCCGCCGATGCCGACGGAATCGAGGACGATGAGGAGGGCGCGGGCCACGTCAGGCGGGCTCCAGCTCGGTGGCGACATCGCTGTCGAGGGCGAAGGCCGCCTTGAACAGCGCCCGCGTATACGGCGTCTGCGGATCGGCGAAGATCGTCTCGGCGGGGCCTTCCTCGACCACCTGACCGTTCTGCATCACCACCACGTAGTTCGCGAGCGCCCGGACCACCTTCAGGTCGTGGCTGATGAACAGGTAGGCCAGGCCGCGCTCGCGCTGCAGGTCGCGCAGCAGCGTCACGATCTGCGCCTGGACCGAGCGGTCCAGCGCGGAGGTCGGCTCGTCCAGCACGACGAAGCGGGGATTGAGCACCATGGCCCGGGCGATGGCGATGCGCTGGCGCTGGCCGCCGGAGAATTCGTGCGGGTAGCGGTCCATGGCGGCCGGGTCGAGCCCGACATCGGTGAGCGCCTTGGCGACCACCGCCCGGCGCTCGGCCCGGGAGCGCGCCGCGCCCTGCACGATCAGGCCCTCGGCGACGATGTCGGCCACCGACATGCGCGGCGAGAGCGAGCCGTAGGGGTCCTGGAAGACCACCTGCATGTCCCGGCGCAGGGGGCGCATCTGCCTGACGGTGAAGCCGTCGATGGCTTGGCCGAGGAACACGATCGGTCCCTCCGAGCCGGTGAGCCGCAGCAGGGCGAGGCCGAGCGTGGTCTTGCCCGAGCCGGATTCGCCGACGACGCCGACGGTTTCGCCGGCCCGGACCGTGAGCGACACCCCGTCCACCGCCTTGACGTGGCCGGTGACGCGCCGGAACGCCCCCGATTTCAGCGGGAACCAGACCTTGAGCGGCCCGGCCTCGACCAGGGGCGGCGCGTCGGCCGGGACCGGGTTGGCCCGGCCCTTCGGCTCCGAGGCGATGAGCCGGCGGGTGTAGTCGTGCTGCGGGTTGGCGAAGACCGCCTTGGTCTCGCCGGCCTCGACGATCTTGCCCTTGAGCATCACGCAGACCCGGTCGGCGATGCGCTCGACGATGCCGAGATCGTGGGTGATGAACAGCAGCGCCATGCCGAGGCGCTTCTGCAGGTCGGCGAGCAGCGCCAGGATCTGCGCCTGCACCGTCACGTCGAGGGCGGTGGTCGGCTCGTCGGCCACCAGCAGGTCCGGCTCGCAGGCGAGCGCCATGGCGATCATCACCCGCTGGCGCTGGCCGCCGGAGAGCTCGTGCGGGTAGGCGCCCATGCGGCGCTCGGCGTCGCGCAGGCCAACCAGTTCCAGAAGTTCGAGAATCCGCGCCCGCGCGGCCTTGCCGGTAAGGCCGCGATGGAGCCCCAGCACCTCGCCGATCTGCCGCTCGATCGTGTGGAGCGGGTTGAGCGAGGTCATCGGCTCCTGGAACACCATGGTGATGTCGGCGCCGCGCACGTCGCGCATCTGGCGCTCCGGCAGGCTGGACAAGTCCCGGCCCTTGAACAGGATTTTTCCGCTCTGGCGCGCCGCGCTGTCGAGCAGCCGCAGAATTGCCAGGGCGGTCACCGACTTGCCGGAGCCCGATTCGCCGACCAGCGCGACGGTCTCGCCCCGGCGGATGGTGAAGCCGATCGAATCGACCGCCGCCGTCTCGCCTTCGCGGGAGCGGAAGGCGACGGACAGGCCCTCGACGGACAGGAGCGGCGGGGTTTCGGCCTCGGACATGGCACCCTTATAGCGCGGCCGGCACCCTAGCCTACCCGGCCGCGGATGCGCGATCATGCGCATCGCCAGCAGCCCCGGGGACTCGCCATGCCGGATCTCGTCGACGCATTGGCCGCGCAGACCCGCCTTCCCGGCGCAGGTTCTGCGCAGCGTTCGCCCACCCCGCGCATTACCGGGACCGGCGCCCTCCCTTCCGCGTTCCGGGTCACCGATCTCGCCGTGGCCTCGATCGCAACCGCCGGCGTGGCGCTCGCGGAAGTTGCGGGCCTCGACGGAGAGGTCGCGGTGGACCGCCGGCTCGCCTCCGCCTGGTTCGCGACCTCCCTGCGGCCGGACGGCTGGCTTGTGCCGGCGCCCTGGGATCCGGTGGCCGGCGACTACCGGACCCGGGATGGCTGGATCCGGCTCCACACCAACGCCCCGCATCACCGGGCGGCGGCCGAGCGGGTGCTCGGCGCCCAGGCCGACCGGGCCGGCATGGCGCGGGCCGTGGCCGGCTGGGCCAAGGCGGAGCTGGAGGCGGCGATCCTGGCGGAGGGCGGCTGCGCGGCCGAGATGCGCGGGCTGGAAGAATGGGCCTCCCATCCTCAGGGCCGGGCGGTTTCGGCCGAGCCCCTGGTGGCGTTCGCGCCGGGATCCGACCGGAGCGCGTCGCGCTGGCGCCCCCGGACGGAGCGTCCGCTGGCGGGGTTGCGGGTGCTCGACCTGACCCGGGTGCTCGCCGGGCCGGTGGCGACCCGGTTCCTGGCCGGGTTCGGCGCCGACGTGCTGCGGATCGATTCGCCCGACTGGGACGAGCCGGCCCTGGTGCCCGAGATGACGCTGGGCAAGACCTGTTCCCGTCTCGACCTGCGCCGGGCCGCCGACCGGGCGACCTTCGAGGCGCTGCTGGCGGGGGCGGACGTGCTGGTCCACGGCTACCGTCCCGGCGCCCTGGACGGCCTCGGCTACGACGCACCGGCGCGGCGGGCGCTCGCCCCCGGCCTGATCGACGTGTCGCTGGACGCCTATGGCTGGACCGGCCCCTGGGCCGGACGGCGCGGCTTCGACAGCCTGGTCCAGATGAGCTGCGGCCTCGCCCAGGCCGGCCAGGCCTGGCGGCCGGCCGAGGGGCCGGTGCCGCTCCCGGTCCAGGCGCTCGACCACGCCACCGGCTACCTCATGGCGGCTTCCGTGCTCCGCCTGCTGGCCCGGCGCCTCTCGGACGGGACCGGCGGCCAAGCCCGCCTGTCGCTCGCCCGGACGGCGGCGTTCCTGATCGCGGCCGGCCCGGCCGAACCGGAGCCGGCGCTCGCCCCCGAGACGCCGGAGGATCGCGCCCCGGAGGTCGAGCCGACCTCCTGGGGCCCGGCCCGTCGCCTGCGCCCGCCGCTGACGGTGGCCGGCGCCGCGCTGCGCTGGGACCGGGCCGCCCGCAACCTCGGGGACGACGCGCCGGCCTGGGCGTCGGAGCCGGGGAGCCGCGTCCGGTAGACAGCGGGTTCGCGATGGATCGGGATCGGGCCGGTGGCGCGGGCCGGCCTGCTGCCCGGCCCCGCCCGGTTCCGGCCCGTGGCGCGCCGTCCTCAGATCCCGTTTTCGGAAGCCAGCCTTCGCTTCCCGGCTCCCCCGGAGAGACCCGAGGCGGACCGGACGGCGCTGGGAATAGGCCTATTCGCAAGATTTTCGGGGCGAAGAGAGTTTCGAATTAACCGCCTCGTGCCATCACCGCGCGTCTCAGGTCTGTTATCGTCATGCGGCTGCGCACGCTCCTTGCCCTCATCTTCGCAGTCGGAGCCTTGTTGCTCACCGCTGCCGCCACGACCGTGGTCTCGCAATTCGTCTCCGCACGCGTTCAGATCCGCGCCGAGGCTCACGCGGCCGAGCTCGCCGAGCACCTGCGCCAGATCATCGACGCGAACATGACCGAGCGGCTCGGCGACATGGCTGTGCTGTCCTCGGTCGCGCGGACGAACGCCACGACGCCAGAGACACGGCGCGCCTGGGTGGATGCCCTGCGCCAAAGCTACCCGGCCTATGCCTGGATCGGTTTCGCAGACCAGGCCGGCACGGTCGTGGCCAGCACCGGCGGCATGCTGGAAGGCGAGAGCGTCGCGGCGCGCCCGTGGTTCCAGCAAGGCATCCGGGCGCCGACCGTCATCGACATCCATGAGGCCAAACTTCTCGCGACGCGGTTGCCGGCGCTGCTCTACGGTGAGCCCCGACGCTTCGTCGACGTAGCGGTGCCGCTGCGCGATTCGACCGGTGCCCATGTCGGCGTTGTCGGCGGGCATCTCAGCGTGACGTGGATGCGCGAGATGAGCCGGGCGGCCATCGCGACGGCCCTGAAGCGCGAGCCGAGCGTCGAGGTGCTCATCCTCGCGGGCGACGGGACCGTCATCCTCGGCCCCGGCGACCAGGCCGGCCGGAGGATCGAGGCCGAACTGCCGACGCTCCCGGCCTTGACCGCCGGCGCCGAACTCACGAGCACCCGCGGCACATGGCCCGAAGGGGGCGATTACTTCATCGGTGCGAGCCGCGCGCGACCGTCCGTCGATCAACCGACATTGCCCTGGACCGTCCTGGTCCGTCAGCCCGTCGAGGTCGCCAAGGCGATCTCCAGTCCGATCGTCAATCGGCTGATGCTCGGCGGCGCGGCCTTCACGCTGCTCTTCGCGTTGCTCGGTTGGTGGGCGGCCGAGTACCTGGCCGGACCGCTCCGCGCCCTCGCGGGCGCTGCCAGCACGATCGGCCACGACACCGCCGAGGCTCGTCTGCCGAAGCCGCGCGGGTATCTGGAGATCTCCGAGCTGACGGGCGCCCTGACCGGATTGCTGGCGCGCCTGGGCGAACGCGATCGCGCGCTCGCGCAAGCCAATTGCGATCTCGAGCGGCGGGTGTCCGAACGGACCGCGGAATTGGCCCAGGCACGGGACCGGGCCGAAGCGGCACAGGCGCGCGCAGAAGCCGGGGAACGCGCCAAGAGCGATTTCCTGGCGACGATGAGCCATGAGGTGCGCACGCCGCTGAATGCCATCGTCGGGTTCGGTGACCTGCTGCGCGACGAGTCCAGCCTTACCCCGCACCAGAAACGCTGCATCGATCAGATGCGGGTCGGTTGCGAGGTCCTGACGAGTGTCGTCAACGACATCCTCGACTACGCCCGCATCGAAGCAGATGGCGTCGTGCTTGAGGCCGAGCCGTTCTCGCCGCGCGCCCTCGTGGAGGAAACCGTCGCGCTCGTCGCCGGCACCGCCGAGCGCAAAGGGCTCGACCTGCGATGCGAGGGCGACGCGAGCGACGAGCCGCGCGTCATGGGGGACAAGACGCGGCTGAGGCAGGTGCTCCTCAACCTCGTCAACAACGCGGTCAAGTTCACGCAACATGGCTCCGTGACCGTCGTTCTGACACGGACCGCGACCGCGGCGGGGATCGATCTGCGCGTCGCTGTTCGCGACACCGGCATCGGCATCCCGGTCGAGGCGCAGGCGCGGCTCTTCACGCGCTTCGTACAGGCCGACAGCAGCACGACCCGGCGCTTCGGCGGAACGGGGTTGGGCTTGGCCATTGCCAAGGGCCTGATCGAGGCGATGGGCGGCACGATCGGCCTGGAGAGCCGGGACGGCGAGGGCTCAACGTTCTGGTTCAGCGTCACGCTTCCGCGTGAGCCGCTGGGCAGTCAGGCGCTCGATCCCGTCACCGGCACGGCTCCGCCTGTTTCGAGCGCGAGCGGCACGCCGCGGCGCGCGCACCTGCTTCTCGTCGAGGACGGGGCCATCAACCGTGAGATCGCCCAGATGGTTCTGGAGGCGATGGGCTATCGCATCTCCACGGCCTGCAACGGGCAGGAGGCCGTGACCATGGTCCGAGAGCAGGCCTACGATCTGGTTTTGATGGATGTCGAGATGCCGGTGATGGATGGCATGACTGCCATTCGGCACATTCGTGATCTGGAAGGGACGGCGCGCCATGTGCCGATCATCGCGATGACCGCGCACGTCCTCCCGGAGCAGGTCCAGAACCTTCTGGCAGCGGGCGCGGACGGGCACGTTGGAAAGCCGTTCGATCGCGCCCGGCTGTGCGCCGTCATCGAGCGCAGCCTCGGCGCGGGGCCCCTTCCGGAACGCTCGGCCGCATGACCGCGCGCGCCGGAGCCCGAGCGATCCATCCCGCGGCTCGCTCACTCGTCCCCTCGTCTTAAGGCGGCGAAGCGAGCGGTGCCCACGCAGGAGCCCGCCAGGGAGGGCACGGCCGGCCGGAGAGCGCCCGGCAGGCGCGCGGGTGTTCGCGGTCGCGTGAAGGGGGGTCGACGGACCACGTCAGGTTACCCAGCTCCCCCGCGATGCTGCCTCGAGCCGGCGATCCGCTCCGGGGAGATCAACCACAAGTTACGGAATTTTCAGCCTCTTCGGCGGCTGTTGTGTCGAAAACAGGAATTGGCAAGGTCTAGACCGTCAGATGGACCTGGGCGAGCCGAGGTCGGGACCCGGTGACAATCCCGCCCGTCGCTTCGCCGCACGGAGGCACGCCGTCGTTCGATGTCCCAAACCCTGCACCGAGCCCGTCGTGAGGATGCGCGCCTGGGCGCGCTGCTCCAGCTCGACCTCCTCGACACGCCGCCGAGCGAGAGCTTCGACCGCATCACGCGGATGGCGAGCCAGATCTTCAATCTGCCGATTTCCGCGGTGTCGCTGACGGACCGCGACCGGCAATGGTTTAAGTCGCGCGTCGGCGTCGACCACGGGTCGATCCCGCGGGAAGGCGCGCCCTGCGCGCAGGTGGCCGAGACCACCGATGTCCTGGTGATCCCCGATTTCCAGCAGGATGCCGCTTACGCCGACAGCGTGCTCGGCCGCTCCGGCATCCGCTTCTATGCCGGCGCGCCGCTGGTGACCCGCGACGGGTACGGGCTCGGCGCCCTGTGCGTCCTGGGAACCGAGCCGCGCTCCGTGGTCGAGTCCGAGATCGCCGCCCTCAAGGATCTCGCCGCGATGGTCATGGCGCAGATCGAGCTGCAGCACGCCTTCGGGCGGATCGACCCGCTGAGCGGCCTGCCGAGCCGGAACCAGTTCCTGGATGACCTCGCCGATCTGGCGGCCGAGCGCCCGGACGAGTCGCGGCTCGCCGTGCTGATCGATCTCGCGCGCCCCGAGCAGGTCAATGACTATGCCCGGGTCATGGGCCTGGGCCGGATCGACGATCTGATCCGGGACGCGGCGCTCGGCATACAGCGGGCCATCGGCTCGGAGCTCAAGCTCTACCACACCGCGGCCACGCAATTCGCCTTCCTGGCGCCCCGGGGCGTCGTGCAGGACGAGTATGTCCGTTACCTCACGGAGGGACAGCGGCAGGAGCAGCAGCGCTCCATCACCGGAATGCTCCTGACCAGCGCCATCGGCGTCACCGCCTTCGTGCCCCGCGCGACGGGACCGCAGGACGTGCTGCGCGCCCTCTACGGCGCGGTCCAGGAGGCGCGCTCGTCGCCCGATCTCGTCGGCATCTATTCGTCCGTGGCCGATGCCGCCTATCGGCGCCGATACCGCCTGCTGCGGGATTTCGGGCCGGCGCTGCTCGCCGGCGACCAGCTGCGCCTCGTGTTCCAGCCGCGGATCGATCTGCCCACGGGGCGGTGTATCGGCGCGGAGGCGCTGCTGCGCTGGAACCACCCGGATCTGGGGGCCGTGTCCCCCGGCGAGTTCGTCCCGGTCATCGAGCATTCGCCCCATGCGCAGGCCATGACGGCCTTCGTCCTGGAGACGGCCCTGGCGCAGGCGCGCCGCTTGCAGGCGGCGGGCTGCGCGATCGTGATTTCGGTCAACGTCTCGGCGGCCAACCTGCATGAGACGGATTTCGGCACCTCCGTCCGGGACGCGCTGCGGCGCCACGATCTCGAGCCGACGCAGCTGGAATTGGAGATCACCAAGAGCGCGATCATGCAGGATGCCACCCATGCCCGGCGCCAGCTGGATGAGCTTGCCGCCGCCGGCATCCGCCTCGCCATCGACGATTTCGGAACCGGCTACAGCAGCCTCGCCTATCTCCAGGATCTGCCGGCCCATGTCGTGAAGATCGACCGCAGCTTCGTGCTGAAGCTCGGCGAGGGCGAGAAGGAGATGTCGCTCGTCCGCTCGATGATCGGCCTCTCGCACGATCTCGGCTACCGCGTGGTCGCGGAAGGCATCGAGACCGCCGAGGCGGTCGACCAGCTCCTGGCGATGCAGTGCGACGAGGCGCAGGGCTACTTCTTCGCGCGCCCGCTGGAGGTCGAGCCCTTCCAGGCCTGGCTTGTCGACCACGAACGGGTCGCCCGGGCCGCGGCGTGAGGCGACGTCCGGCACCCCCGGCAACGGGAGACCGCTTTCCGCGAGGATCGGGCCGCCACGCGCGATGACGGGGCGGCCTGACCGGGCGGCCCTGGGATGGGAGGTTGCAGGGGATCGGAGGCCGGCGCCCCCGGTCACGGCCGCACGGCGGTGACCTCGATCTCCACCAGCCAGCCCGGATTGGCCAAGGCCGCCACCTGGACCGCCGAACGGGTCGGCAGGTTCGGCTGGGCCGCCGTGCCGAACTGCTCGCGGTAGGCCTCCATCAGGCCGGCGAAATCCATCCGCCCGCCCTTGGCCGGGTCGCCGACCAGAAACACCGTCATCTTCACCACGTCGCGCAGCGACAGGTTCCGGCGCTTCAGGGCCGCCTCGATGGCGGTCAGGGTCGAGGCGGTCTGGGCGCGGGTATCCCCGAAGGCGGCGACCGAGTTCTTCTCGGCGTTGGGGTTGGTCACCGAAGGCCCGAAGCCGCTGAGATAGACGGTCGCGTGCCCGGCCGGGACCTCGACCGCCTCCGAGATCGGGAAGTCCGAGCCCGGGATCGGGTGCCGGGCAATGTCCCCGGCCAGCGCCGGCCCGGCCCACAGGGCGAGCGCCACGGCGAGCGGGCGGGCGAGCGGGATGAATCTCTGTCCGGTCATGGCCGTGCTGCCTTCACATCCTCGGGGGCGACCGCGTCGCCGTACCGGTTGCCGAATTGGGTGCGGACGTAGTTCACCACCTCCGCGACCTGCGTGTCGCTCATCATGCGCCCGAGCGGGGGCATGCCGCGCTGGCCGTACAGCAGCACCGTGACGGGATAGCCGGCGCTGGCGAGCTTCTCGTTGTGCAGGAGGGCCGGATAGGCGGCCGCGCCGGTCGCGCCCTCCCCGCCCGCCTGATGGCAGGCGGCACAGACCTGGGCGTAGAGGGCCGCGCCCCCGCTCTCGGTGAAGCCTTGGCCCTCGCTCATCGGGGGCCCGGCCGACGGCAGCGCCGCGCTGGTGGCCGGTTCCTGCGCGGCGGCGGCGACGCCGGTCGCCAGCAGCACAGCGGCGGTTCGGGCGATCGAAGACATGCTCATGCTGCCAAGACCCTCTTGTGAAGCCGCGTGACCGCGTCGAGCGCCGAGAGGATCGCGCCCTCCTGCCAGGCCGGGATGTACGAGGCGTGCTCGCCGGCCAGCATGATCCGCCCGTCGATCGCGCAGAGGTTGTCGTAGTGCTCGGCCCGGGCCGCGTCGGTCCAATCGCCGGCGCAGCCCAGGGTGAACGGCACCCGGTGCCAGGCCACCGCGATCCCGGTCTCGAACTCGGTGCGGTATTGCGGGTGGATCTGGCTGCCGTAGGCCACCGCCCGGCGCACCCGCTCGGCGGGGCTCATGGCGGTGAATTCGTAGGAATTCGGCCCGTTCCAAGTATAGGCGCCGAGCAAAACGCCCTTGCCGCCGGTATTGTAGCCGGTCGAGGGATAGGAGATCTGGCGGATCGGCAGGTCCGTGTAGGAGATGCCGCCGAAGATGTGCTCGTCCTCCTCCCAGAAGCGGCGCTTGAACTGCAGGCCGACCTTCACGGACGAGGCGTAGGGCACCGCGTCGATCGCGGCCTTCATCTTCGGGCCGACCTGGGTCGGGATCTGGCTGAGCACCGTCAGCGGCAGGGCGCAGACGCACCAATCCGCCTGGGCCTGCCGGATGGCGCCGCCCTGGCCGAGATCCTGGTAGGTGGCGGTGACGCCGTGGGCATCCTGGGCGAGGCCCGTGACCTTGGCGCCGTACCGGATCGTGTCCGGCGGCAGGGCGCGGGCGAAGGCCTCGCCGATCCGCCCCATGCCGCCGACCGGCTGGAACATCGTTGTCTGGAACTCGTAGAGCAGGAAATTCTGCAGGCCGCGCCAGAGCCTGCCGGTCAGGATGTCGTGCAGCGCCATCGGCTCGCCGTCGACCGGCCGGGCCGAGAGGCCGCCGCCGGGATCCCGGGCATAGCCCCGGAACTCCGCACTGTCGGGGCCGGCGCGATAGGCGAGATCCTTGTCGAGGCCGCCGAGCGACCGCAGCGCCTCGATCAGGATCTCCTGATCCTCCTTCGAGACCTGCGCGTCGAGGGCGCCCTTGCGGGTGGCCTTGGCCAGGAGCTCGGCGGTGGCGCCGTCGAAATCGGCCTTGACGGTGCGGATCCGCTGCGGCGTGCCGTTGAAGCCCGCGGCGCTGTGCAGGAAGGCGTTGTGGTTGAGCTGGACGAACGGCTCCAGGGCCACGCCCAGCCGGCGGCAGTAATCGAGCACGCCGTGGTGGTGATAGGGAATCCGCCAGGGGCCGGGATTGAGGTAGAGGCCGGCATCGAACGCGCAGCGTTGCGTGGCGCCGCCCAGCTCCGTGTAGGTGTCGCCGCCGCGCAGCGACCAGTTCCGGCCGCCGGCGCGGGTGTTGTACTCGAGGATCTGCACCCGGTACCCGGCCCGGTGCAGCTCCAGCGCCGCGGTCATGCCGGCGAGCCCCGCCCCCAGGATCAGCACCGAGGTGCCCTTGGGGTCGCCGTCGAGCCGGATCGGCCCGCGATACGGCGATTCCTCGGCAAAGCCGAGGCTGGTCATGACCTGATAGGCGGCCGCGCTCCCGGCCGCGGCGCCGACCATGGCAATCAGGTTGCGTCGACTGAATCCCGATCCCTCTGCCATCTCGCTCCCCATCCCCCGATCCGGATGCGTTAAGGACGCTTTCGGCTAAGCAAGTCGGGGGCCAAGGCGGAGCGCGGTGAGTAAAAATGGGCCTTGCACTGTCGGTTTGAAGCTAAGACTGTGCGGCCGGGTCAGATACAGTCAGATCGTTATCTGGTTATTTGCTTCGCATCGCGGTTTGGCGCGCAGGATTGGTCTATCCCGTTTCTGTCGTGGTCCTGAGATGACGAAGCAAAGCGGAGACTGCGCAGAAGGGCTCCAGCCGACTGCACGGTTCCCGAAGGGCTCGTTCGAGGCTGCGGCGCAGCACCTGAGGATGCGGGACGCGTCGGGGAGAGGCGTGGCGCTCACCGCGCGGGCCGGCTCTGCCCGCCGCGTCATCACCCCCCAACCGTACGGATTGATCCGCCCGTGCGCCTCGCTACAAGCGGTTGTGTGATCACCCCCCGCCTGCGCTTCGGCGCGCTCCTCGCCCTCCTCCCGCTCCTCTGGGCCGGACCGGCCGCCGCGGCCCCGTCCGAGGGCGCGACCGAGACCGTCGAGCAGGCGCTTTGCCGGCTGATCGACGCTTCCGCCAAGGCGCGCGGGCTGCCGGTGCCGTTCCTGACCCGGCTGATCTGGCGCGAGAGCAGCTTTCGCGTCGGCGTCGTGAGCTCGGCCGGCGCGCAGGGCGTTGCGCAATTCATGCCCGGCACGGCGCGGGAGCGCGGGTTGCTCGATCCGTTCGATCCCGAGCAGGCGATCCCGCACGCCGCTCACCTGCTCGCCGACCTGAAGCGGCAATTCGGCAATCTCGGGCTCGCGGCCGCCGCCTATAACGGCGGTGCCGCCCGCGTGAGCAAATGGCTCACCGGCGAGGGCGGCCTGCCCGCCGAGACCCGGGCCTACGTCGCCGCCATCACCGGGGCGCCGGCCGAGGATTGGCGCGGCGGCGCCGCGGCGACGGTCACCGATCCCGAAAGCGGGGCGCCGGAGGCGAAGGCCAAGCCGGACGTCAAGTCCGAGCCCAAGTCGGACGTCAAGTCCGAGCCCAAGCCGGATGCCAAAGCCGAGACCAAGCCCGAGGCGCCGGTGACCTGCATGCAGGTCACCGCCAGCCTGCGCATCCCGTCCCGCGGCGACCGCTTCGCGCTCGGGCCGAACGAGGGCCCGGCGGCGCCCTGGGGCATCCAGCTCGCCGGAAACTTCTCGAAGGCGCTTGCCCTGCAGAGCTTCAACCGCGCCCGCAACGCCTATGCCGGGGTGATCGGCGAGGCGCGGCCGATGATCATCGGCACCCGCCTGCGCAACCGCGGCACCCGGGCGTTCTACCGGATCCGCCTCCCGGCCCAGAGCCGGCAGGCCGCCGACGATCTGTGCGGCCGCATCCGCAAGGTCGGGGGCGCCTGCATCGTGCTGCGAACCTAGCGCCGCCTCCAGCCCGAAAGCCGGCCTCCACCGTTCGCGCGGCGGCGCTGATTTTTTACCTGTCGCCCCGCTCCCGTCATCAAACCGCCCCGAGCGACGCCTTGAATGGGCCAATCGGGGCAACCGGACGGGATATGACACGACTCCTCATCGCGCTCGCCAGCCTCCTCGGCCTGGGGCTCGCGGCGTTCGGCTTCACCGCCGCCTCGCCGCTGACCCTGTTCGACGCGATCGGCCCGCGCGATGCCGGCGGCCGCCTGGCGGTGCGCGACCAGGCCTTCGGCGAGGGGCAACGGCGCCGGCTCGACGTCTACGTCCCCACGGTCGCGGCCGAACGGGCGCCGGTGCTGGTGTTCTTCTACGGCGGCTCCTGGCAGAGCGGCTCTAAGGACGATTACGCCTTCGTCGGCCACGCGCTGGCCGCGCAGGGCTTCGTGACCGTGCTGCCGGATTACCGCCTGTTCCCGGAGACGGCGTTCCCGGGCTTCCTCGAGGACGGCGCTGCAGCCCTCGCCTGGGTGCGCGACAACATCGCGGCCTATGGCGGCGACCCGCGCCGCATCGTCCTGGCCGGCCACTCGGCCGGCGCCTACAACGCGGTGATGCTCGGGCTCGACCCGCGCTACCTCAATGCCGCCGGGGTCGACCCGAAGGCGATCAAGGCGGTGGCCGGCTTGTCCGGCCCCTACGACTTCCTGCCGCTCGATCAGGACACCACGATCAAGGTGTTCGGCAAGGCCCCGGCCCTGCCGCTGACCCAGCCGACGACCTTCGCGGGCCCGCTCTCGCCCCCGACCTTCCTGGCCACCGGCGATGCCGACACGGTGGTGAAGCCCCGCCATACGGTGAGCCTCGCTGCCAAGCTGCGCGCCGCCCACGTGCCCGTGCAGGAGCGGGTCTATGCCGGGCTCGACCACAAGGACACGCTGCTCGCCCTCTCGGTGACCTTCCGCTCCAAGGCCCCCGAACTCGCCGAGATGGCCGCGTTCCTGATGCGCCAGGCGGCCGGGCGGTCGCAGTACACGATGCGGCGGTAAGGGGTTCGACGCGCGGCGGTCACGCCAGCAGCGGCACGTGCGGGGCGCTTGTCCGGGGCAGGAGGCCGGTGAGCCGGGGATCGGCGGCCACCTCGACTTGGACCGCGCAGGGCGTGAAGCCGGAGCGGCGATAGAGGCCGAGCGCCCCGGGATGGTCGAACGTGCAGGTATGCACCCAGAACCGCCGGATCGGCCGCGACCAGGCTTTCTCGATCGCCGCATTGACCAGGGTGCGGCCGAGCCCCTGCCCGACTGCGTCCGGGATCAGGCCGAGGAAGGCGAGTTCGCAGGTCTCCGGCTCGCGGAAATCCAGCTCCAAAAGGCCGAGATCCGTCCCGTCCCGGTGGAGCGCCAGAATCTCCACCCGCGGGTCGTCGAGGATCGCCCGCAGCGCCGCGTCCGACAGGGTCAGGCGCGAGAACCACAGCCAGTCGGCGCCGACCGCCCGATAGAGGTCGCGATAGGTCTCGCAATCGGGTCGGACGAGCGGGTGCAGCGCCATCCCGTCCGGCAAGGGTTTGGCCGGGCGCGGGACCGGCGGCCCGAGCATCTCGAGGCTGGTGACGATGGCGGCGATGTGGCCCGGCGGCACCGCCGCGAATCCGACGGGCAGCAAAGGGGCGGTTGGGTCTGTGGGCATCGGCTCGGAGGGATGGCGACCGCGGAGGCCGCCATCCTACCCGATCCCGGCCCCTCAGATCTGGACGCAGATCTTGCCGAAATGCCGGTTGCTCTCCTGGTGCCGGAACGCCGCGACGAGCTCGTCCAGCGGGTAGACGCTGTCCACCACCGGCCGCAGGCCGCAGGCCTCGATCCCGCGGATCATCGCGATCTGCTGGCTCCGGCTGCCGACCAGCACGCCCTGGAGCCGGATCTGGCGGATCAGCGCCGGGACCAGCGGCAGCGGCCCGGCCACGCCGGTGAGGATCCCGATCACCGAGATGTGGCCGGCGACCCGCACCGCCGCCATCGACTGTTCCAGGGTCCCCGGCCCGGCGACATCGAGCACGTGGTCGACGCCGCGCCCGTCGGTCAGGCGCTTCGCGGTCTCGCCCCAGGCCGGATCGGCGCGGTAGTTGATCAGGTGGTCGGCCCCGAGGCCGCGCAGGCGCTCGAGCTTGGCGTCGCTGGACGAGGTGGCGATCACGGTCGCGCCGGCCGCCTTGGCGAATTGCAGCGCGAACAGCGAGACGCCGCCGGTGCCCTGCACCAGCACCACGTCGCCGCTCTTGAGCCCGGCATCGTCGTGGAGCGCCCGCCAGGCGGTGAGCGCCGCCGTGGTCAGGGTCGCGGCCTCAGCATGGTCCCAGCCCCGGGGGGCGTGGGTGAAGGCGGTCTCGGTCGCCGTGACCCGCTCGCGGGCATAGCCGTCGATTCCGTCGCCCGGCACGGTGGCGAACCCCTCGACCTGCGGCGTGCCGTCGAGCCAGGTCGGGAAGAAGGTGCTGACCACCCGGTCCCCGACCGCGAACCCGTCCACCCCGGGGCCGATCGCCTCGACCTCGCCCGCCCCGTCGGACATCGGCACCCGCGGCTCGCTCGGCCCCCAGGTGCCGCTGACCACGGCATAGTCGTGATAGTTGAGCGAACTCGCCCGCAGCCGCACGGTGATCTCGCCGGGGCCCGGTGCGGGCACGGGCCGCTCGCCGAACCCCACCTTGTCGAAGCCGCCGCCGGGCTGGACGATAACCGCCCGGGATGCCGATTGGGTCATGATGCACCTGTTTCTTGCGCGGGCCGAAAGTATTGCGATGAGGCTCGGCCGGACCGGACTAACCGCCACGACCGATGCAGGAGCGGCGGCGAAAACATTCTGACCGACGAAACGTCACATCCAAGAAGTCCTGCAAGAAGTCCTGCCGCAACGCATTCCTGTCTCAGCGGATCAGCTCGATCGTCACACCGGCGGCCCCGGCGATGTCCGGCCAGCGCCGCTCCGCCGTGAGAGCGGGTACGCCTTCTCGCTTCGCCAGAGCCAAGCAATAGCGGTCCCCCAGCGATAGGCCGCCTTCGAGCGTGATCGAACGTAAGAGGCCGGCGTCGTAGGACAATGCCGCATCGACGGGAAACAGGCGGATCGGCAGCGGCCGCAGCAGCATCTCGATGTCGCGGCGTCCAGCGCCAAGCTTCGCATAGTAGCTGACCACCTCGGCGAGATTGACGGTCGTCATGACGGAGCCGTCGAGCCCAGCCTTGACCGTGTCGGCCCCCCGCTCTCCGAGCAGGAGCGCAAGGAGTGCCGAGGCGTCGAGGACGAAGCGTGTCATTCGCGCTCAGCCTCGCGGGCGCGGTCGGCCAGGAAATCCTCGACCGTGGCGCCGGCTTTGCCGCCGATCAACCGGCGGCTCATCTCCTGCGCGCGCGCCACCACCTGATCCAGCGTCCGGAGCACGATGGCGTCCCCGATGTCTTCGACGATGACCTCGCCGCCATTGCCGAGCCCATGCTTCTTGCGGAGGTCGGCGGGCAGGCTCATCCGCCCATCAGGCATCACCTTGGCCTTCATGGGGTTACTCCTCGATATGCCGTAAGCGGATCTATACGCCAGGAGGTGTCTCCATTGCCAGATCCACCAGTCTATGCCGTCACCGTGGGGGCCGCCCGCTAAGGTTATCGCCAGATCCTCCGCCGCAACCGCAGATCCCCCCATCGCCCCGGCGGCCGCAGCCGCTACAATGAGGAGTGCCGCATCCCGCGGCCCCGGCGGTGGAACGGCATGGCTTCGGCGGACGCGGCGATCGGGATCCCGGCGGGGAGGGTTCGGCCCGGCGCGGCGGCGCGCGACGTGCCGGATGTGCTGCGCGTGCTCCTGAACGGGGCGGTGTTCGTCCTGCTGTGGAACCATGTCTGGTTCGAGGACCTGTCCGACCGCTCCTCGCTCGCCGCCTCCGAGGCGGGCAGCCTGCTGACCCAGATCCTGTTCGTCGCGGCCGGGCTCGGCATGGCGGCGGCGATCCACCGGATCGGGTTCCGCCACCTGCGCCCGCTGGCGACCTGGCCGTTGACGCTCTGCGCCGGCTGGCTCGGGGTCACGGCACTCCTGTCGGTCGAGCCGAGCCTGTCGCTGCGGCGGCTCGTGCTGTTCGCCATCGCGGCGATGCTGTCGGCCGGGGTGCTGCTGGTCGCCCGGTCGCCGCGGCAGCTGGCCCTGACCCTGGCCGGCGCGGCCCTGGTGATCCTGATCTCGTCCTATCTGGCGGTGGCTCTGGTGCCGAACCTGGCGATCCACTCGGCCTTCGACGTGAATTCCGATCCGAGCCATCCGGGCCTGTGGCGGGGCATCTTCCCGCAGAAGAACGAGGCCGGGGCCGCCATGGTGATCCTGGTGATCGTCGGGCTCTACGTCGCCTCCGCGGCGAGCCGGGTGCTCGGCTGGACGATCGTGGCCCTGGCGATCGGGCTGCTGGTGGCGAGCGGCTCCAAGACCGCGATCCTGCTTCTGCCGGTGATCCTGGCGGTCACCGGCCTGTGCCGGGTCTTCACCGGCGGCGGCCTGCGCGGCCTGCTGCTGCTCGGGCCGATCCTCGGGTTCTCGCTGATCTCGATCGGCTCGATCCTGGTTCCGGCGATCCAGGACGGGATCGGCGCGCTCCTGACCGACGCGACCTTCACGGGCCGCAGCGAGATCTGGCAATTCGCCCTCGACAACATCATGGTCCGCCCCTGGCGGGGCTGGGGCATCGGCGCCTTCTGGATGACCGAGCGGACCATGTATGGCGGCTCCGAGGAACTGACCTGGGTCAACACCGCCAACCACTCGCACAACGCCTATCTCGACACGGCCTTGATCGGCGGCTTCCCGTTCCTGGTGCTCACCGTCTGGGCCTTCGTGCTGGCCCCCGTGCGCGACCTGCAGCGCGGCGGCCGGGAACTCGACGCGGAGACGCTGCTGTTCCTGCGCCTGTGGTTCCTGGGCCTCGTCTCGGCCTCGTTCGAGACCGTGCTCTACAACGGCAACAACGCCACCTGCTGCATGTTCATGATGGCGGTGTTCGGCCTGCGGTTGCGGACGCGCTACGCGATCGCGCGGGGGTGAAGGCGGGCCGTTCGATCGATCCCGCACCGCCGTCGCGCAACGGCCGGGCGGTTGGAGGCCGACGGTTCTGACCGCCGGCTTCACACCCCGGGGGCGGCCAACCGGCGCTTGTCCTGGTGGTCGCCGCAGCCGAGCTTCGTGAGTTCGCGCGGCGTCTTCAACGGATCACCGGCATAAGGGCAGGACGGTTGTCGGCCGGACCTTGGCGGCAGCCGGACGGGGTCGTGTTAGCGGGCGGATCCAATCTGCAGAAGGTTGAAGCCGCGCCGCGTATAGTCTGTGAGAAATTGTCCGATCGCAGCTTTCGAGCCGGTCGATTGGTTGAAGCGAACGACGGCCGCGCAGCCACCCCCTGGGCTCGTCACCGAGCGGCCTTCGATGGATGCCACCGGCGGCATGCCAGCCTGCCAACGCGTCTTGAGAGCAGAGACTGCCGTGTCGGCCATCGCGCAATCGGGATAGGCAAGAGACACGACCAGAGCCGGCGCATCGGAGCTCTGATAATCCGCCAGGATGCCGCCCGCATAAGCGGGAATGCCGTCCTGGCTTCCCTCGAGGCGGCTCTCGATCGCTTTCGTCACCGATCCCAGATCGGGCCTTGCAACGAACGCAGCAGGATCGAGGAGCGGCATTCCGATCACGGGTGTGAAGACCGCCGCCTGGAGGATACCGCCATGATCGCCTGCATCGAGGGTCGTCAGACCTGTCAGGGCAACGGCGACAGCAGCGTTCTCCGCAACGCTCCGCGTCAGGCTGACAAGCTGTTCCAAGCCCTCGGCCGCAGACGCTTGAAGGATCGCCGCATCCATCGCCATGACAGCGCTGGTCTCGCCCAAGGGGCCGGACCAGGGATTGTCCGGCTGCCGTTCCTTCAGGTTCATGGCCCGCGGCTCACCATTCGCGAGGATGCGCGGAGAGGCCGAAACCTGCCGAAACGTCAGGGTCTGCAGTTTGTCGAGGAGTTTTTCCGATGCCGCGGGATCGTCAAAGCCCCAGCACGTGACGCGTGTCGGCAATTGGCCGAAGGCCGCGAAGTAGGCGATGTCCTTGAGGGCGATCCCCGCCTTCTCGGTCCATGTTCGTGCACCGCCGGACTGGAGGGCCCCGAGCGGGCGGATGCTTTGCGAGAAGACCATGCGGTGCACGGCCGCGTCGCTCGACGCACCGCCTTCCACGTTCGACACCGCCCGGACGTCCAGGAAGACCACCGGGATGGGATCGGATGACGCGAGCGCGGATTCAGGTACCTTCCGCAGAGCCATCTCGAGTGTATGCGCCGCACTCGCAGACAATGCGGACGACGTCATCATCGACAGCGCTGAGAACAAAACGATCACGTGCCGAAGAGACAACCATCGGGTGCGAAGTATTGCCCACGCTGGCATATGCAAGCGTCTCCTCGACAGGGGATTATCGGATGGCCTACAAACGTAGTTGACTCGGCCGTCAACCGTCGAGGTCGATGCCATATCTCTGCGGTCCCGGTCCGAGGCTGGTTCCGGAGACGCAGAGGCAGCCGGCTACACGAGACGGCGCGTTTCGGGCCCCCGGTCGATGACGAGCATCTCTACCGCGTGGTCGCGGCGCTGGACCGGGTCGCCGCCGAGACCGGCAGGACCGTGCCGCAGGTGGCGCTCAACTGGCTGATCCAGCGGCCGACGGTGTCCTCGGTCATCATCGGTGCCCGCGACGAGGCGCAGCTTCGCGACAATCTCGGCGCAATCGGGTGGACGCTCACCGCCGAGCAGAGCGCCGCGCTCGACGCTGCCAGCGCCGTCACCGCGCCCTATCCGCACTGTCCGTATTACCGGCAGGAGGGGTTCGCCCGCCTGAACCCGCCGCTCGTAGCGTAGACCGTCATGCCGGCGCCCCGCCCCGGCAGCACGTCCCCGGCATCGTAAAGCCCTGACGCGCCGCGCAGGCGCGTCACATCCCGCCCGCCTCCGGCGGCACCGGTCGCGGGCGGCGGTCGTCGCCGATCGCCACGAAGGTGAAGGTCGCCTCGGTGACCTTCATGGTGGTCTCGCTCGCCCGCTCCCGCCGCCAGACCTCGACCTGGATGCGCAGGGACGAGCGCCCGACCTTGATCAGCCAGGCGTAGAGGCTGACCTCGTCGCCGACGAAGACCGGGTGGTGGAAGGTGATCGCGTCGACCGCGATGGTGGCGCAGCGCCCGCGCGAGCGCCGCGCCGCGACGTTGCCGGCGGCCAGATCCATCTGGGCCATCAGCCAGCCGCCGAAGATGTCGCCCGCCGGGTTGGTGTCGGCCGGCATCGCGATGGTCCGGATCACCGGCGCCCCGCGGTGGGTCGGCTGGCCATCCGCAATCCCGCCGTCCCTGCCCTGCTCGTGCGTCATCGTCCGGACGAATCCCCGCCGCCAAAGGCTGGAACTCCTCCAGTCAAGCTCGGTGGGCGTCAATCGGGCAGCGCGAAGACCAGCAGTGCGTCGCCGGTGCCGAACCCGGAAGCCTTGGTGAAGGACGCGCCGCCCGCCGCCACCGCCAGGTACTGCTTGCCGTCGAGCGCGTAGGTCATGGCCGGGCCGCTGATGCCGGCACCGCATTGGAAGCGCCACAGCAGCGTCCCGTCGCGGGAATCGTGAGCGTCGAGATGCCCGTCCTCCTCGCCGGAGAAGACCAGCCCGCCCGCCGTCGCCAGCGTGCCGCCGGAGAGCCGGCTGCCCGAGCGCATCGTCCAGGCGATCTTGCCGCCATCCGCCAGGTCGACCGCCGTCAGGGTGCTGAAGGACGGCTCGCCCTTGGCCTCGCCGGTCTCGGTGTAGCGGATCTCCGGCCGGTCCCCGGCTGCCGGCACGGTCTTGACCGTGTAGGTGGTCGCGCCGTGGCGGACCTGCACGTAGGCGAGGCGCCCGTCATAGGCGGTGGGCGGCCACGAGACGGCGCCGAGCGGGCCCGGCGCCACCACGGTGCCCTGCGGGGTCGGCGGCGCGAACAGGTTCTTCTGCTCGATCAGCGGGGCCGAGCGGGTGAGCAGCTTCCCGGTCGCGCGGTCGTGGACGTAGATCCAGCCGGTCTTGCTGGCCGAGGCCACGGCCTTGGCGCCGTTCGGCCCATCGAGCAGGAAGGGCGGCGCGGCGACATCGTAGCCCCACTCGTCATGCGGCACCTGCTGGGAATACCAGCGCAGCTGCCCAGTGCGGACGTCGAGGGCCACGAGGCACATCGTGTAGAGGTTGTCCCCCGGGCGCGAGAGGCCGAAATTCTGCGGCGCCGGGTTGCCGGTGCCGAGGAAGATCAGGCCGAGATCCGGGTCGTAGGCCGGGGTCATCCAGAGAGATCCGCCGCCGACCCGCCAGGCCTCGCGGTTGGCCGGCGCCGCGGCCTTCTCGGCGGCGATGTCCCGCTGGAGCGGCACGCCGTCCACGGTCTGCGCGACGAAGCCGCCCTCCCAGCCCTCCGACCGGGTGACGTACCAGCGCCAGCGCTCCGCGCCGGTCTTGGCATCGTAGGCGGCGAGCCAGCCGCGCCGGCCGTAGCCGCCCTCGATCCCGACCACGGCGCCGCCATCGAGGCCGCCGGCCTCGTCCTCGACATGCAGGCCGTAGCCCGCCCCGGTAACCCCGACGATCACCAGCCCCTCGGCCACCAGCGGCGGCATCTTGAAGCCGAGTCGGCTCGAGCCCTGCACCGCCTTGCCGCCGAGCTTGCCCGCGAGATCCGAGGCGGTCTCGCTCTCGCCCTCCTCCGGGCGCACCGCCTCTTTGTCCCAGACCACCCGGCCGGTCTTGGCGTCGAGCGCGATCAGGCGGCCGTCCATAGTCGCCTCGAACACGAGGCCGTCCGACACCGCGACCCCACGGTTGGAGGGCGGGCCGAAGATCTTTTCCGTGCGCGGCCTGTGCGTGTAGGTCCAGAGCGGCCGGCCGGTCCGGGCATCGAGCGCCGCGACGTTGTTTTGGGTCGTGGAGAGGTAGAGCGCGCCGTCGACCATCACCGGCTGCGCCTGGAAATAGCCGGTCACCCCGGTCTGGAACAGAAAGGCCGGCCGCAACCGCCCGACGCTGGCGCGATCGATCTGGGTCAGGTCGGAGAAGTTGCGGTTGCTGTGATCGTGCCCGAAGGCCGGCCAGGGGGTCTCGGCGGCGATGGTTGGGAGGGGCAGGAGGGTCGCAAGGGCGATCAGCGCGGGGCGAAGTCCGGTCACATGCGGCACGGCGTTTCCTTCGATCTGAGATTTGTTTTAGTTTTGCGGCCGCAGCAGCCGGTTTGATGGTTTTCTTATTCGAGCTGCGAGGAAGGACCAATAGTTTTCGGGACGGCTTGTCCGGGCAGTTCGAGAAAGACCTTCATTGACCGCACAGAGCGATTTCCCCCTCCGCCGATGGTTTACGATCGCCCGGCATGCTAAGACGTGATCATGATCGGCACTGAGATTAGCCCTGCCCTCCACGCAGCTATTGATACGGTCGTCCGCGAGCAACTCGGCCGCTTCGGGGTGCGTGATATCGAGGCGATCGAAGCCGAGGATGCTGGCGGAGATCCGATCATCCAAGTCCGGGTCCACTACAACGATCCCGCGTCCGAGCCCGATCCCCGAATCGCATCAGAGACGCTCACAAAGCTGAACGACAGACTGTTCGAACTGCGCGAACCCCGCTTCGCCTATCTTCGGCACATGGTTCCGGAAGCAACCCCGAGCCCCCGTCGCCGGTGATGAGCCGGGAGCTTCTCGGAACGGCACGACGGCTCGCAAAGGCCAGTGTCGGCAGGCCGCGGCAATCGGATCTGAAGCGCGCGATCAGCACCGCCTATTACGCGCTCTTTCATGCGCTTGCGCGAGACTGTGCGGATCGACTTGCCGGAACGGGACGCGACCGCCCGGACAAAGCATGGCGCCATACGTATCGCGCCTTGAACCACGGAGATGCCAGGAGCGCGTGCAAACAACTGCGCAGTCTCGGTTTTCCCAGTGATCTGATCCGGGTCGGCGATGTCTTCCAGGGGCTTCAGGTGCAGCGGCACAGCGCCGACTATGATCCGACGCATCGCGTGTCCCGTGCAGATGCTCTCACAGCGATCGCTCAAGCCGAGGACGGTATCGCCAAACTGGAAGCGACAACGTCCAAGGATCGCATCGCGTTCGCGATCCAACTCTTGCTGAAGCAAAGGGTGTCGTGATCGCGTGGGGACAGACGTGAGGGCGCAGCCGATCGGCGTTGCCCTCCGCATCATGCCGCTTTCGTCCCATAATTCCCTGACCCCTCACCCCGCCTTCCGCGCCGCTGCGTCGAGCTGGCCCGGGGTCGCCTGGGCGCCCATGGCCCGGGCCATGTCGGCGGCGCTCTGGCCGGCGGCGTCGCGGAAATCCGGGTCGGCGCCGTGCTCGAGGAGCAGCGTCACCATCTCGGTGCGGTCGAACATCGCCGCGGTCATCAGGGCCGTGCGGCTGCCGGTGCCGGTCCCGTCCACCGCGGCGCCGTGCTGGAGCAGCAGCCGGGCGATCGCGATCTCGTTCTTGAAGGCGGCGCCGGCCAGCGGGGTCTGGCCGCGATCGTTGGCGAGTTCCGGGTCGCCGCCGGCCTCCAGGATCACCCGGGTCGCCTCCGCCTGGCCGTTATAGGCGGCGAGCATCAGCAGGCTGTCGCCCTTGTCGTTGCGCAGATTCGCCGGAAGGCCCTGCCCGAACAGCTCGGCCAGCTCATCGGCATGGCCCATCCGGGCATACTGGAAGACCCGGCCGGCAAAGGCCAGGGTCTCGTCGTCGAGGACCGGCGGTGGGTTCGTCTCGGAAGTCATCGTCGCTCGCCTGCTTCAACCGAAGCCGATCTGGGACGCGGTCGCGGCCCTGTCCAGCGGAGGCGGGACCGCGTTCGATAAAATGGTCGTTGCCGGGACCGGCCGCATGTCACACCGGGCAGGGCTTCCTTGTCATGTCATCCGTCGCGGAACTGACAGGTGGGACGATGGACGACAAAACCGTGCAAGAGCAGCTGAAGGGCAAGGCGCCGGCATCCGGGGCCATGCGGATCGCGATCGTGTTTCATTCCGGCTACGGACACACAGCCCGGCAGGCCGAAGCCGTGGCGGCGGGCGTACGCCTCGTCGACAGCACCGAAGCCCTGCTCCTGCCCGTCGAGGACGTCGACCGGTCCTGGGCCATTCTCGAAGCCGCCCCGGCGATCATCTTCGGCGCACCGACCTACACGGGGGCGGCCTCCGCCGCGTTCAAGGCGTTCGAGGAAGCGACGTCGCGCGCGGTTATGGCTGCGGGCTATCTGTGGAAGGACAAGATCGCCGCCGGGTTCACCAATTCCGGTGCGCGGGCCGGCGACAAGCTGTCGACGCTCGTCCAGATGGCCCTGTTCGCGGCACAGCACGGCATGCATTGGGTTAGCCTCGATCTGCCGCCAGCGAACAGCTCGACCACGGGGTCGGAGCAGGATCTCAACCGGCTCGGCTACTGGCTCGGCGCGGCGGCCCAGTCGAACACGGACGAAGGTCCCGAACGCGCGCCGCCGGAAGCCGACCTCGCGACTGCGCGGCATCTCGGCCGGCGCGTCGCGCAGGTCACGCGGCAGTTCGTGCGCGGGCGTGAGGCGCTGAGCCTGTGACCGCGTCCAGCGGCGCCGTCCCCGAAACAGGCCTTCGGGAATCCCGCCCCGCCCTGATCCGGCTCGCGTATCGCATGCTGGGTTCGCTGGCCGATGCGGAAGACGTGGTGCAGGACGCCTATGCTCGGTGGCTGGCCGCCGATCGGGGGGCGGTGCGGGAGCCGGGCGCATTCCTGCGGATTGTGGTCACGCGCCTCTGCCTCAATCAGCTGAAATCGGCGCGTCGCCGACGCGAAACCTATCTCGGACCGTGGCTGCCTGAGCCGATCTTCGATCCCGACGAGCCGGACGAACTCGACGACATCACCCTGCCGCTGATGATCGCACTGGAACGCCTGTCGCCGCTGGAGCGGGCGGCCTTCCTGCTGCACGACGTGTTCGGAATGGCGTTCTCGGACTTGGCCGAGGCGCTTGGACGGGAGGAGGCGGCGTGCCGCAAGCTCAGCAGCCGCGCCCGCGCGCATCTCCGGGAGACCCGGCCGCGCTTCACTGTCGCCCGGGAGGACGGGCTGAGAATCGCTGCCGCGTTCTTCGCCGCCTCGCGCAGCGGCGACATGGATGCGTTGCGTGCCCTTTTGGCGGACGAGGTTGTTGCCATGGCCGATGGCGGCGGCAAGGTTCCGGCATCGCCGGAACCGCTCGTCGGGCAGCACGTGGTCCTCGTACGCCACGCGGCCATGGCCCGCGATTTCGTACAGAACCCGTCCCGGCTGGTGCGCTATGCCGTCATCGATGGGTTGCCGGGTTTCGTCACCGTCGAGGCGGGCGGGGTCGTCCAGACGACGGCGCTGCATGTCCGGCAGGACAAGGTCGTCGCCATCTACGTGGTGCGCAATCCGGACAAGACACGGCGGGTCTCAGCCTAGGAGGGACCGCAAGCGACCTGAGGCCCTGCCGCGTTCATCGTCGCTCGCCTGCTTCAACCGAAGCCGATCTGGGACGCGGCCGTGGCCCTGTCCAGCGTGCGCGGGAACACTTTCGCCCGCAAGGCCGTTGCAGCCGCCACCCGGGCCATCATGGCCCGATGCCGCCGGAGCGACGACCATGCCGCGCCCCTATGAGCCGTTTGCCGATGCCCTGCGCATCGCCCGTGAGATCGTCCGCGACCGGGTCGGCGCGGTGACGCGGGCGGCCGTCCAGGCGGATCCCCACGCCTATGACGAGGCCTGCAACGCCCTCGCCCTCCGGATCGCCGAGGCGATCGTGGACGAGGGCGAGGCGGTGGCGAGCCGCTATGCCGGGCGGGACGACCGGGCCGCCTGAAGCCGAAGCGCTCAGCCGCGCTTGCGGCCGCCCCCGCCCTTGTATTTCGGCTTCTGGCCGCCGAGGCCCTGGGTCGAGCGGGGCTTGGGCCGCTCCTGCCACGGTACGGCACCGGCCGGCATCTCGCGGTCGGTGCCCGGGCCCATATTGTCGAGGTCGGGCTTCGAGATCCGGGTGGGGCCGCCGCCCCGGGGCGCCTTGCGGCCGTACTTGCCGGCCTCGCGCTCGACATCGCCCTGCCGGGCCATGGGATCGTCCGAGACCAGCAACTCCGTGGCCTGGAGCCGCTTGAGCTCGTCGCGCAGGCGCGCCGCCTCCTCGAAGTCGAGGTCGGCCGCGGCCGCGCGCATCCGCTTCTCCAGGTCGGCCAGCACCGCCTTGAGATTGTGGCCCACCGTGATCGCGTCCTTGGCCAGGCCGGTATCGACCTGGACATGGTCGCGCTCGTAGACGCTGTTGAGGATGTCGCTGATCCCGCGCTTCACGCTCTGGGGCGTGATGCCGTGCTTCTCGTTATAGGCGAGCTGCTTCGTGCGCCGCCGCTCGGTCTCGGCCATCGCCCGCTCCATCGAGCCGGTGATGGAATCCGCGTACAGGATGCAGCGCGCGTCGGCGTTCCGGGCCGCCCGGCCGATGGTCTGGACCAGGGAGGTCTCGGAGCGCAGGAACCCCTCCTTGTCGGCGTCGAGGATCGCCACCAGGGCGCATTCCGGAATGTCGAGGCCTTCCCGGAGGAGGTTGATGCCGATGAGCACGTCGAAAGCGCCGAGCCGCAGGTCGCGGATGATCTCGATCCGCTCCAGCGTGTCGATGTCGGAGTGCATGTAGCGCACCCGCACGCCGTTCTCGTGCAGGTATTCGGTGAGGTCCTCGGCCATGCGCTTGGTCAGCGTGGTGACCAGCGTCCGGTAGCCGGCCTGGGAGACCGCCTTGACCTCGCCCAGCAGGTCGTCAACCTGGGCACGGGCCGGGCGGACCTCGATCACCGGGTCGACCAGGCCGGTCGGGCGGATCACCTGCTCGGCGAAGACGCCGCCGGTGCGCTCCATCTCCCACTTGCCGGGCGTGGCCGAGACGTGGACCGTCTGGGGCCGCATCGCGTCCCATTCCTCGAAGCGCAGCGGCCGGTTGTCCAGGCAGGACGGCAGGCGGAAGCCGTACTCGGCCAGCGTCGCCTTCCGGCGGAAGTCGCCTCGGTACATGCCGCCGATCTGGGGCACGGTGACGTGGCTCTCATCGGTGAAGACCAGGGCGTTGTCGGGCAGATACTCGAACAGGGTCGGCGGCGGCTCGCCGGGCCGGCGGCCGGTGAGGTAGCGCGAATAGTTCTCGATGCCGTTGCAGGCGCCGGTGGCCTCGATCATCTCGATATCGAAGGTGCAGCGCTGGTCGATGCGCTGGGCCTCGATCAGCCGGCCCATCTTGGTCAGCTCCTCGATGCGGGCGTTCAGCTCGTTCTTGATCCCCTTGATCGCCTGCTGCAGCGTCGGCCGCGGCGTGACGTAGTGGGAATTGGCGTAGACCTTCACGAATTTCAGCTCGGCGATCTTCTTGCCGGTGAGCGGGTCGAACTCGACGATCGACTCGATCTCGTCGCCGAACATCCCGATCCGCCAGCCGCGATCCTCCAGGTGGGCCGGCCAGAGCTCGATCGAATCGCCGCGCACCCGGAAGGTGCCGCGGGCGAAATCCGCCTGGATCCGCTTGTACTGGAGGGCCACGAGGTCGGCCACGAGCTGGCGCTGCTCGATCTTCTCGCCCAGCGTCACGGTGAACGACATCGCCGTGTAGGTCTCGACCGAGCCGATACCGTAGATGCACGAGACCGAGGCCACGATGATCACGTCGTCCCGCTCCAGCAGGGCGCGGGTGGCGGAGTGGCGCATCCGGTCGATCTGCTCGTTGATCGAGGATTCCTTCTCGATGAACGTGTCCGAGCGCGGGACGTAGGCCTCGGGCTGGTAATAGTCGTAGTAGGAGACGAAATACTCGACGGCGTTGTCGGGGAAGAACGCCTTGAACTCCCCGTAGAGCTGCGCGGCCAGCGTCTTGTTCGGCGCCAGGATCAGGGCCGGCCGCTGGGTCTCCTCGATGATCTTGGCCATCGTGAAGGTCTTGCCCGAGCCGGTGACGCCGAGCAGCACCTGGTCGCGCTCGTGGGCCTGCACGCCCTTCACCAGCTCGGCGATGGCGGTGGGCTGGTCGCCCGCCGGCTCGAACTCGGATTTCAGGGTGAACCGGAGGCCGCCCTCGGATTTCTGCGGCCGGTCCGGCCGGTGCGGCACCCAGGTCTGCCCGTCCTTGAACAGCGGGTTGCCCTCGGTGAGCAGCCGCTCCAGGGCCGTCACGGTCGCCGAGGCGCCGCCGTCGCCGCCCGGATCCGGCAGCTCGGCGCCCTCGGGCACGGGCCCGTCCTCGGGCGGGGTCAGCCCGAGGGCCTGGGCGAGGCGCGGATCGACATCGGCCGCGTCGCCGAGCGCGTAGCCGGCCTGCGGCGCCTCGGCGAAGCCGTCGCGGGCGATCTCGACCTTGCGGGTGGCGGCCTTGCTGATCGGCTCCTTGGCGGGCCGGCCTTTCGGCTTGCCCGGCCGCGGCTTCTCGGGCTCCGGCGCGATCGGCGGCGGCCGGTTGCGGTTCAGCGCCGGGTTCAGCAACGCAGCCAGATAGGTATCGAGCGGCTTCAGCTCGGGCTTCGACGCCTTGGCGGAGGAGGCCGAGACGGAAGCGGCGCGCGGTTTCTTCGGAGCGGGCATGGGATCAATATGGGCCCCGCACGTCCCGCGAGAAACCCTCTGCGGCGCGGAGTTTTCACGCTTTCACGGACGGGACCGCCGATGACCGCACCGATCCATCCGGAGACCCGCATCGGGCATGTCCACCTCAAGGTCGCCGACCTCGACCGGGCGCTGGGCTTCTATTGCGGCGTGCTCGGCCTCGGCCTGACCCAGCGCTACGGCGAGCGCGCCGCCTTCGTGGCGGCCGGGGGCTACCACCATCATATCGGGCTCAACACCTGGGAGAGCCTCGGCGGGTCGCCGCCGGCGCCGGGCACCACCGGCCTGTACCATCTCGCCCTGCTCTACCCGACCCGGGCCGCCCTGGCGGATGCTCTCCGCCGGGTCGAGGCGGCTGGCATCCCGCTCGACGGCGCCAGCGACCACGGCGTCAGCGAGGCCCTGTACCTGCGCGATCCCGACGGCAACGGCGTCGAGCTGTACCGGGACCGGCCGGAGGCGGACTGGCCGCGGGATCCGGACGGCGCCCTGCGGATGGTCACGGCGCGGCTCGATCTCGATGCTCTCCGCCGCGAAATCGGGTGATTACAACTCTTAGGTAGAATTCACCCGGCATTGGCCTCGACCAGGCGGTCCGATGCTGAGAAAAAACGGTATCATCACCCGGCGAATTGGCTTGCGGTGGCCGGGGCCCACCGGTACTTTGCAGTGCAAAGCATGATGCAGCGCGGGGGCTGGAGCTCATGCAGGACCTGGACAAGGCGTTGGCCGACATCGTGGCGATCCGCTCGCAGATCGCCCGCGACACGGCGTTCCGCGGGTTGGGGGCCGCCACCGTCGCCGGGACGGGCGGCCTGGCGCTGGCCTGCGCGGTCGGCCAGGCCCTCTGGCTCGGCGACCCTTCCGTGCGGCCGGTCCTGTTCTTCGGCCTCTGGATCGCCGCCGCCCTGGTGGCCTTCGCGCTGATCGGGGTCGAGGCTGTCCGGCGCAGCCGCAGGCTGCATTCCGGCCTCGCCGACGCGATGGTGTGGAACGCCATCGAGGTGTTCCTGCCCGCCGCCGGCACCGGGGCCTGCCTCGCCCTGGTCATCGCCCGCTTCGCGCCGGCCGAGATCTGGATGCTGCCCGGCCTCTGGCAGGTCCTGGTCGGCCTCGGCCTGTTCGCCTCGGCGCGGATCCTGCCCCGGGCGGTCCAGGGGGTGGGCGCCTGGTACCTGCTCACCGGCCTGGCCGTGCTCGCCGTCTCGGCCGAGAGCCATGCCCTGTCGCCCTGGGCCATGGGGCTTCCCTTCGTGGTCGGCCAGATCTGGCTGGCCGGCATCATCCATCGCGGCGCCCGGGCCTTCGATGATGACCTCTGACCGCGACGACGGCCGCTTCTCCTACGAGGGGCTCGACCGGATCATCCACGAGCGGGCCCGGCTCAGCGTGCTGACCTCCCTGGTGGCCCATCCCAAGGGCCTGCCCTTCCCCGACCTCAAGCGCCTGTGCGGGCTGACCGACGGCAATCTCAGCCGGCACCTCGCGGTGCTCAGCGAGGCCGACCTGGTGAGCCTGGAGAAGGGCTTCGCCCTCAACCGCACACAGACAATCTGCCGCATGACGCCAACCGGGCGCAGGCGTTTCATTGGCTATCTCGGCGTGCTCGAGCAGGTCGTTCGCGACGCCGCCTCTGCGGCGGAGCGAAGTCCCGAGGGCGGGGTGCGCGGCCTCGATCCGGCCACGAAACCGGCCTGAGACCGCCGGATCGCGCAGAGATTGTCAACGCAAACCGAATAAACCTCAGCGATACGCCCATGCCGGGAGACTTTACGATGCAAAGCGAAGCGGGGCCGGGGGGGCTGCACGCCGCGATCATCATGGACGGCAACGGGCGCTGGGCGACGCAGCGCGGCCTGCCGCGGCTCGCCGGCCATCATCGCGGCGTCGAGGCGATCCGGCGCACCGCCGAGGCCTGCCCGGATCTCGGCATCGGCACGCTCACGCTCTACGCCTTCTCGGCCGATAACTGGCAGCGGCCGGACGACGAGGTCGGCGGCCTGATGCGCCTGCTGCGCTCCTACCTGCGCAACGAGACCCAGCGGCTCGCACGCACGGGCACCCGGCTGAGCGTCGTCGGCCGGCGCGACCGCCTGCCCCGGGGCATCCCGGAGGCGATCGCCGCCGCCGAGGAAGCCACGGCGGCCGGCACCCGCCTGCACCTGCGGATCTGCGTCGACTATTCCGCCCGGGACGCGATCATCGCGGCCGCGCAGGCTCTCCAGGGCGCCGACGCCACCCGCGAGAGCTTCGGCGCCCTGGTCGCCGGACAGATGCACGGCTCGCCGGTGGACGTCGATCTTGTGATCCGCACCGGCGGCGAGCAGCGGCTCTCGGACTTCCTGCTCTGGGAGGCGGCCTATGCCGAGCTCCACTTCACCGACCGGATGTGGCCCGATTTCGGCCCGGACGATCTCGCCGCCGCGGTGGCCGACTTCGCCCGCCGGGATCGGCGCTTCGGCGGCCTGAAGACGGCGGCGGTCCCGGCGGCGGCCTGATCCCCCGCGCCCGCTTGACGGGCGCGCCGCCTCAGGCAGAGGCTTCCCGCCATGACCGAGACCCTCGCCCGCCGCCGCATCCTGCTCGTCATCGGCGGCGGCATCGCGGCCTACAAGGCCCTCGACCTGATCCGGCGCCTGCGCGAGCGCGGCGCCAGCGTCTGCCCGGTGCTGACCGCCGGCGCGCAGGAATTCGTCACGCCCCTGGCCGCCGCGGCGCTCGCCGGTGAGCGGGCCCATACCGACCTGTTTGACCGGGCCGAGGAGGCCGATATCGGCCATATCAAGCTGGCCCGGCAGGCGGATGCCGTCGTGGTGGCGCCGGCCACCGCCAACCTGATGGCCCGCATGGCCGGCGGCCACGCCGCCGACCTCGCCACCACGATCCTGCTGGCCACCACCCTGCCGATCCTGATCGCCCCGGCCATGAACGTGCAGATGTGGGCGCATCCGGCGACCCGCCGCAACCGCGCCACCCTGGAGGCCGACGGCGTGCGCCTCGTCGGGCCCAATGCCGGCAAGATGGCCGAGGCGGAGACCGGTCCCGGCCGCATGGCCGAGCCCAACGAGATCGCCGACGCCCTCGAGCGGATGCTGGAGGAGGCCGGCGCCGAGGCGCCGGGTCTCGGCTTCCTGTCGGGCCGCCCGGGTACGGCGGCGCGCCCGCTCGCCGGCCGGCGCGTGCTCGTGACCTCCGGGCCGACCCACGAGCCGATCGACCCGGTGCGCTACCTCGCCAACCGCTCCTCCGGCCGCCAGGGCCACGCCATCGCGGCCGCCGCCGCCGAGGCCGGCGCGACCGTGACACTGGTCTCCGGGCCGGTCGCGATCCCGGATCCGGCTGGCGTCCGCGTCGTCCGCGTCGAGACCGCCCGGGAGATGCTGGTCGCCGTCGAGGCGGCCCTGCCCGTCGACATCGCGGTCTTCGCCGCCGCGGTCGCCGACTGGCGCCCGGAGGTCGAGGCCGGCTCGAAGAAGATCAAGAAGGACGGCACCGGCCCGGCGCCGCTGCCGCTGGTCGAGAATCCCGACATCCTGTCCACCGTGTCGCATCTGGAGGCCGGGCGCCCGCCCCTGGTGGTCGGCTTCGCCGCCGAGACCGACACGGTGCTGGACCATGCCCGGGCCAAGATCGCCCGCAAGGGCTGCGACCTGATCGTCGCCAACGACGTGTCCGCCGCTTGCGGCGTCATGGGCGGGACCGACAACACGGTCCACCTGATCCATCGCGACGGCGCGATGGAGACCTGGCCGCGCCTCGGCAAGGACGAGGTCGCGCGCCGGCTCGTCGTGCATTTAGCCGGCATGCTGACGCGCTGAGCCGGAATCGGACCCGCCGGACGCACCGATCGCCGTCGATTTCGCCGCCGGTGTTGCTGCGAATCCTCGCCTGTTGCGAGGCTCTTCGGGCTTTGTAAAGCCGGCTGCCGATCGGGGCGGTGCGGGCGATGTCCGATGCGAATGCGGTCACGGCCGGCATTGTCGCGGGCGAATGATCGTCTCGCATCTCTATCGGGTCGTGCGAGCTCCGTATTGATGGAAGAAATCGTATTGAAACCCGTTTGTCTGTGCGCAAAATCTGCCAGTCTTCCCAAATAAGAGCACGACATCGAATTCCAATGCTTTGTCGATTGAAGATAAGTCGACAGTAAAGGCTTGAAATCTGCGGTTTTACGAGGCTGTAAGCCCATGGCGCCGAACAGAAAACTGTCGGCTCGGGGGCGTTATGGATCATGAACCGTAGACTTCTTTCGGGATGGGCAGCCGCTTTGCTGGTCATCGGTGCAAGTCCGTGTATCGGACTGGCTCAAGCACAGCCTTCGGCACCCCAAAACGCGGACGAATCAACGATCATACCGGAGCCGAACGCACCCCAGCGGCTGCCCCTCGATCGACCGTCGACGCCCGCGCCGACCACGCAGCCCGCCGTGGGGTCAGCGGATCCGCGGAGCGTGAGCCCGAAATTCGGCCTGCTCGGCAATCTCGGCGGCGTCCGCGACACGCTCTGGGAGCACGGGATCCTGCTTAACCTCGGCTACGTCTACGAGGGCGCCACCAACGCGGCCGGCGGGACCCGCACGCTGGCGCGCGGGGCCGCCCAGTTCACCGCCAAGGGCCTGTTTGATTTCGAGAAGATGTTCGGCCTGGAGGGCGGCTCGGGTGTGGTCACGCTGAGCCAGCGGCATGGCCGCGACCTGACCCTGGACGCGCATCTCGGTACGCAGACCAGCGTCGAGGAGATCTACGGCCGCAGCCGCATCTGGCGGCTGAGCCAGTTCTGGTACGATCAGAAGTTCGGCCCGTGGGTCGACCTGAAGATCGGCCGGATGCCGTCGGGCGACGATTTCGCCGGCTTCGCCTGCGAGTTCCAGCTCAACGCCCTGTGCGGCGCCCCGACCGGCAAGATCGCCGGCAACTACATCTACAACTTCCCGGTCAGCCAGTGGGCGACCCGCCTGCGCGTCGGCACGGCGGATACCGCCTACGTCCAGGTCGGCGCCTACCAGGTCAATCCGGACAACCTTGTCGACGGCTTCAGCTTCAACTTTAGCAAGGGCACCGGCGCGCTGATCCTGTCCGAGGCCGGATGGTTCCCGAAATTCGGGGGCTCGGGCTACGCCGGCAGCTACAAGGTCGGCGGCTGGTACGAGACCAGCGGCGGCAACGACGTCTACCTGAACGACCGGCGCTTGCCCTTCGCCCAGTATCGCGGCCAGCCGCTGCACCATGACGGCCGCAACGGCCTGTATTTCGTCGGCGTCCAGGAGGTCTACCGCCCGGATCCCGCCAACACCGTCCGCAACGTCTCGGCCTTCGTCCGGGCCGTCGCCAGCGACCGGGACACGTCGGTGTATTCCGCCCAGGTGACGAGCGGGCTCGTCTACAAGGGCTGGTGCGCGGAGCGGCCGAACGACTGGATCGGGCTCGGCGTCGGCCAGACGACCCCGAATCCCCGGGCGGTCGAGGCCATCGAGCAGGGCAACCTGATCAACCGGACCAACCGCCGGATGCCGGCGCAGGAACGCTTCGTCGAGGCCTTCTACAGCATCGCCGTGACCGACAACGTCGTCGTGCGGCCCAACATCCAGTACATCACCCGGCGCGCGACGCCGGAGCACAAGCCCGACGTCGTGGTGTTCGGCCTGACCTCGCTCATCACCTTCTGACTCGTCGCCCCGCAAGCCGCCCGCCGGCTCGCGGGGCGATCGACCCCACGAGGCATCGTCGCGGACCGGACATCCGCGACGCTGTTGTCGTTGGCGGGGCGTCGCGCTTCCCCTTGGAACGGGGGCGGTCTCGCCTGTCGCGGGACTGTCTCACCGCGTGAGGCCGCCGGAATCGACCGACCCCCCTTCGGCGCAATGACCAGTGACCAGTTGGATTTCGATCGTAAAGCCTGTGTTAAAATGCTTGTGTGCGGATCGATTTTGACGAAACCATCCAGTTAGATCTGATAATTTCCTGTTTTTTCCCGGATTAATTTCCAATCTGATGCGCCGTCCGAGCGCGGTTGCTGCAGGCTAAATTTAAGAGCGATCGACAAATGCGGTTGTATAGGACATCACCGCACCACCATTGGGCTGTTGGAGTTGTGCGATGATCCGTTTGCAGAATATTTCAATCCGATCGACAATGAGCGTGGTATTCTTCGTCTTAGGTTTGATCATCTTCACCTACGCGACGAACGCACTTCTCGGGGCGCGGAGCCAGGCTGTTCAATCCGAGGCCGGCATCTCGCTTGTGCGGGCAAGCCGGGCTCTGCTCCAGACCCTCTACGCGACGCGGCTGGAGCGAGGTGCCACCCTCCAGTTCCTTGCCGCTGACCAACCCATCGATACGGAATCATTGTCCTCATTCCACGCGGAACGGCAGCGCTCTGTCGCCGGCATGACTGAGTCGACGGCCTTGGTGGGTGACCTGGACGTCCCATCCGTCGCGGCGACACTCGGCGCGCTTCAGGCGGCGCGCGAGCGCATCGAACGTCTTCGGCCCCGGGTCGACGCGGCCCTCAAGGTATCGAAGGCCCAGCGCGACACCACAATTGTACCGGAGGCGCAAACGGCCTTTTTGGGCATGCTGGACACCCTGACGGCGACGATGGACGCGGTCGATACCGCGGTCCCGCGATCGGATACGCTCCTTGCGCGTGACCTCGCCCTGAAAAGGGCGGCTTGGGCGACCCGCATGGCCGTCGGAGCCGTTTCCTTGCGGATCCAGACCTCCTTGTCAGCCGGTACGCCTTGGTCGCTGACCGAGACTGTGTCTGCCGCTGAGGAGCGCGGCCGCCTCGACGCGACATGGAAAATAGCGACGGAAACCGCAATCGACCTCTCCGACAGGGTCCGAGCGGCCTTCGAGAAAGCCCGCGCAAGCAACTTTGAGGGGGCGCCCCTTGCCCGCAGGCTCGCCGTCTCAACCGCACTCGCTCAGCACGAACCGCCGGGAGTCACGGTTCAACAGGTCCGGAAGTTCGATACACCGGACCAAGCCACTTTGGTGGACCTCGCCTTCGCATGCCTCGATGAGATGATTGCGCGCGCCGAGACTCTGGCTCAGGAGGCACGCGGCGACTTGATCCGCAACGTCGCGGCTTTGTTGGTCTCTGCTTTACTCGTCGCTCTCGGCCTAGTCGCCTTGTTCCGTTTCGTGCTGAAACCGATCCGGACCATGACCGGGACCATGCAGGTGCTCGCTGACGGCGATACATCCGTCGAAGTGCCCTTCCGCGACCGCGGCAACGAGATCGGCGCGATGGCGCGGACAGTCCAGGTGTTCAAGGACAATTTGATCCGCACACGGACGCTCGAGGACGAGACCGCCCGGGCGCGGCGCGCCGCCGAGGAGCAGCGCAAGGCCGGCATGCGCCAGATGGCCGAGGCGTTCGAGCAGGCGGTCGGCGGCATCATCGGTCAGGTGTCGTCCTCGGCGACCGAGCTGCAGGTCACCGCCCAGGCGATGACCGCGACTGCCTCGCAGACTGCCAGCCAATCCACCACGGTGGCGGCCGCGGCCGAGCAGGCGGCCAGCAACGTCAACACCGTGGCGGCGGCCGCCGAGGAGCTGGGCGTGTCGGTGCAGGAGATCGGGCGGCAGGTCGACGGGTCCGCCAAGCTGGCTGTGGGGGCCGCTGCCGAGGCCGGGCAGACTGGAACCCTGGTGCAGGAGCTGAGCATGGCGGTCGGCCGGATCGGTGACGTGGTCGGGCTGATCTCGAACATCGCCGGGCAGACCAACCTGCTGGCGCTCAACGCGACCATCGAGGCGGCCCGGGCCGGGGATGCGGGCCGCGGCTTTGCCGTCGTAGCCTCCGAGGTGAAGGCGCTGGCCGAGCAGACAGCCAGGGCCACCGAGGAGATTTCCGGCCAGATCGCCGGGATCCAGGCCTCCACCGGCGGCGCCGTGACGGCGATCGGCGCGATCACGGCGCGGATCCAGGAGATCAGTGGCGTGGCGACCTCGATCGCGGCGGCGGTGGAGGAGCAGGGCGCGGCGACCCAGGAGATCGTGCGCAATGTCGGCCAGGCGGCGGCGGGCACCGGCGAGGTGACGAGCAACATCGCGGGCGTCGCCGGTGCCGCGGACGAGACCGGCCGGGCGGCGGGCCAGGTGTTGAGCGCGGCGACCGAGCTGTCGCGCCAATCCGAGCATCTCACCGCCGAGGTCGCCCGCTTCCTCGACACCGTCCGGGCCGCCTGATCGCCGATCGCCCGCCTCCCTGGCCTGGACCGGCCCGAGTCGATAGAAGGCCCCCGACGGCCGGCGCGCACGGCGCCGGCTCCAGGGAGAAACCATGCCTCGCCTGTCCCTCATCGCCGGAGCCGCGTTCATCGCCATGACAGCAGCCGCGAATGCCGAGATCGTCACCCTGCCCTCGGGCCTGAAGTACCAGGACGAGGTCGTGGGCACCGGGCCCGAGCCGAAGGCCGGCCAGCAGGTCACCGTGCAGTACACGGGCTGGCTCGACGAGGGCGGCAAGAAGGGCAAGAAGTTCGATTCCTCTCGGGACCGCAACCAGCCCTTCAGCTTCCCGCTGGGCGCCGGCCAGGTCATCAAGGGCTGGGACCTCGGCGTCGCCACGATGAAGACCGGGGGCAAGCGCACCCTGATCATCCCGCCGGAGCTCGGCTACGGCGCCCGCGGCGCCGGCGGCGTGATCCCGCCGAACGCCACGCTGATCTTCGACGTCGAGCTGCTCGGCGCGAAGTAAGGTCTTCGCTGCGCGAGCGCGAGAGAGTCCCGAAAGAATGCTGTTCGCGCAGCTGCCCGACGAGCTGTTCAAGCCCCTGGCCTCCCCGAGCCGGGGCTTCAACGCGGCCCTGCTGCTGCACCTGCACCGGCGCGTCCTCGGGGCCGAGCCGGTGCGCAAGGCCGAGTTGCTGGCCGAGATCGGCGATTTCGCCGCCGGCTGGAGCGACCCCGAGATCCTGGGCGACGAGCCGATCTCCGCCGACCCGGCCGAGCGGCGCAACGCCCTCTACCGCCGTCTCCTCGACACCGGCTGGCTGATCGAGCGGCGCGAACGCTACGTGCCGGTGGTCGAGTTCGACCCCGAGGCGCGCCTCCTGCTCGAGGAGCTGTCGCGCCTGGAGCGCGGCGAGACCCGCTCGTATGGTGGCGCGGTGCTGGAAGTGCTGGGCGGCCTCGAGAGCGCCGTCTCCGATCCGGCCAACCGATCCGAGGCGCTGTCGAATGCCGCGCGGGCGTCCGCCGCCTTCCTGGCCCATGTCCGTGGCCTCGCCGCCGGCATGCGCAAGGTCGAGGAACGGATCCTGCGCGAGCCCGACCGGGCCAAGACCTTCCGGCTGTTCTTCGAGGATTTCGTCGAGCGCCACCTGATCAGCGACTACCGGACGCTGCACACCCGCTTCAACCCGTTCCGGTTCCGGGCCAGCGTGGTCCGCGAGGCCGGCCGGGCCCTGCGTAACGCCCTCACGGTCCGGGCGCTCGCCGAGGGCCTGATCCGCGAGGGCCGCAGCCCCGATCTCGACACCGCCCAGCGGGCGGTCCGGGCGGATCTCGCCCAGATCCTCTCGGTGTTCGAGGGGCTCGACAACCATCTCGACGCGGTCGATGCCGTGGTGGCGCGCCTGGAGCGGCGGATCGGCGCCGCGCTCCACGCCATGGACCGGCCGGACCCGACGGGAATCGAGCGCACCGCCGCGATGCTGCGCGCCGTCGGCGCCGCCGAGGTGGCGCCCGACGTGCCGCCGGTGGTGTCGCTGCTGCGGCCGCCGATCGGCCAGGCCCACCTGCAGACGCCCCGCGCCCGCCGCAGCGCCATCGATGTCGAGCCGCTGCCGGATGTCGATTACGACCCCGCGGTCGACGCCTTCGCGCTCGCCAAGGCCGAGTTCCGCCGCCGGACCACCGTGACGCCGGAGAGCATGACCGCCTTCGTCGAGGCGCGGCTCGGCAAGGCCGTGTCGCTGCGCGGCTCGCAGATCACGATCGAGGGGGTTGACGACTTCGTGGTGTTCCAGCGCCTGCGCGAGATTGATGTGCTGTTCGATGCGCGGCTGCGCGACCGCTACGCCGTGGTCCGGCTGCCAGAGCGGCTGGCCAATGGCTGGCTGGATTGCCCGGATTTCGTGTTGGAGCGTCGCGTCGGTGCTTGAGGGGTTTCGCGCGATCATCGACGGCGACGAGCCGCCGCCGCCGGGGGCTCGGGCGCCCGATGCCGAGGAGCTGTGCCGCGCCCTGCAGGTGATGCTCAAGGGCCAGGTGATCTACGCCGACACGCCCGGCATCGGCCGCTCCTACGAACTCGCGCGGCACTACGCGCCGTTCTTCACCGACTATTTCGCCTGCCTCGGCTACGCGCTCACGGTCTCGCACCGCGACCAGATGGTCTCGCTGAGCCCGGCTGCGGACGCGCCCCGGCACGACATCGCCTCCGAGCGCCTGCGCAAGGACGAGACCCTGGTGCTTCTGGCGCTCCGGCTGCTCTACGAGGAGGGATTGCGCGACAACCGCGTCGGCACCGACGGGATCGTCGAGTGCACCACCGACGAGATCGTGGAGAAGATCCGCGCGGTGGCGCGCAACGAGCCCCCGGAAGAGGGCCGGCTCGCCGACATCCTCCGCCTCTATGCCCGCCGCGGCGGCCTCAGGATGGGCGAGCGCGACCGGGTCGAGCGGGTGACGCCGCTGTCGCTGCTGCCGGGTCTGGCGGTGCTCGCCTCCGACGCCTGGCTCGAGCGCCTGCGGGCGTGGTCGGAAGCCGGGGAGCTCTGAAACCGGACCTCCCCGTCATGGCGCGCGCAGCGAAGCAACCCCGGGCGGCGCGCGATCCCCGAAGGTGACGTTTCTGGGTTGCTCGGCTGCGCTCGCCATGACGGCGTGATCCTTCAGGCCGCCCGCACCGTCGCCAGAAACCGCGCCACCTCGTCCCCGAGCTGCGACGCCTGGCGGGCCATCTCGGAGGCCGAGTCGAGCACTTGGCCCGCGGCGTTCCCGGTCGCCTCGGCGGCGCCGGCCACGCCGGTGACGTTGGCGGTCACCGCCTCGGTGCCGGACGCTGCCTGCGTGACGTTGCGGACGATCTCCTGGGTCGCCGCGCCCTGCTGCTCGACCGCCGCCGCGATCGCGGTCGCCATGCCGCTGATCTCGCGGATGCGGGCGGCGATGCCGTCGATCGCGCGCACCGCCTCGTCGGTCGAGCCCCGGATCGCGCCGATCTGGGTCGCGATCTCGGCGGTGGCGCGGGCGGTCTGGGCGGCGAGCGCCTTCACCTCGGTGGCGACCACCGCGAAGCCGCGCCCCGCCGCGCCGGCCCGGGCCGCCTCGATCGTCGCGTTGAGCGCCAGCAGGTTGGTCTGGTCGGCGATCGAGGAGATCAGGGTCACGACCTCGCCGACCCGGTGCGCCCCGCCGCTCAGCGCCTGGACCAGCTGCGCGGTCGCGGCCGCCTCGTGGACGGCGGTCTGGGCTAGATCCGCCGAGGACCCGACCTGGCGGCCGATCTCGTCGACCGTGGAGCCGAGCTGCTCGGCCGCCACCGCCACGGTGGTGACGTTGGTGGAGGCCTGCTCGGCCGCCGCGGCGGCGCTGGTTGACTGGCCGGCGGTCTGGGTCGCCGTGGCGCTCAGCCCCTGGGCAGTGGCCTGCAGCCGGGTCGCCGCCGCCGCGACCGAGCCGACGATGCCGCCGATCGCGGTCTCGAACCGGTCGGCCAGCATGTGCGTCGCCTCCCGGCGCTGGGTCTCGGCCTCGACGCGGGCCCGGGCCGCCTCGGCCTCGAGGGCGCGGGCGTGCAGCAGGTTCTGCCGGAACACCGCGACGGTGGCCGACATGGCGCCGATCTCGTCCCGCCGGGACGCGTAGGGGATCGCCGCCTGCGTGTCGCCGTCGGCCAGGCGACGCATCGCCCGGGTCATGATGGTGATCGGCCGCGACACGCCGACGAAGCTGTAGAGCGTCGCCCCCAGGGCGATCAGCAGCGTGACGCCCAGCATGATCACGGTCGAGCGGACGGCCTCCGCCTGGCTCCGGCGGGCGTTCCGGCCGGCCTCGTCGCCGGCCTTGATGTTCATCTCGGCCAGCGCGTGCGCGGCCCCCGCGGCGGCGACGTAATGGCCGTTCATGCTGCCGCGGAAATACGCCATCGCGGGTTCGCGCTGCTCGAGGGTGAAGCCGCGCAGGCGCTCCCAGTCGTAGTGCTGGATCTTGAGCTTGGCGAGCAGGTCGTCGAACAGGGCCTTCTCCTCGGGCGAGGCGATCAGCGCCCGGTAGGCCTCGACCTTGGCGTTCCGCTCCCGGGTGAGCGCGTCGACCTCCTTCACGGTGAGCTGCCGCTCGGTCTCCGCCGCCGCGGTGACGAAGCGCACCTGCGCGAGCCGTGTCCGGATCACCAGGGCCTCGATCGCCTGCGCCTCGTTCATCGACAGAACCGCGTGGTCGAGCAGCGTAGCGAGCTGCCGGTCCAGGGCGACCATCTTATGGATCGCGAATCCCCCCTGAAGCGCGGCGGCCAGGAGGAGGAGAGCGAAGAGGCCGCTCAATTTGAGCTTCAGGCTGGCGCGCATGATTTTTATCGATCCCCCCGGACGGGAACGATACCGGCGCCGAATTGTCTGACAAGTGGTCGATCGCGTCGGCGGTGACAGGCGGGCGCCGGCAACACCGAAGCTTGCATGCGCGGCCGAACCCGGCCAACTGGGCCGCGCGTCTTCCTGCAGCGTCCCGGCCTCCCGACATCGTGTACGTCCTCACCGATATCGCCATCTCCAATTGGTACCTGATCCGCCGCGAGCAGATCCGCCTGCGGGGCGCCGCCGCCCTGGTGGGGCCGACCGGGGCCGGCAAGTCCACGATCTTCGACGCGGTCGGCACGGTGCTGGCCGGCAACAATGCCAGCCGGCTGGCGCTCAACGCCTCCGCCTCCGGGCGCAGCGCCCGCACGGTGCGCGACTATTGCCTGGGCTGGATCAGCGACCCGGCCGAGGGCGGCCGGCCGACGCGGGAATCCTGCGAGACCGTGCTGGCCCTGGTGTTCGAGAACCCGGCCTCGGGCCGTACCGTCACGGTCGGGCTGGCGCTCGCCGCCCGGGCCGTGGAGCCGCGCGAGACCGTGCTGTCGCGGTTCATCGCGGTCGGCCACCGGTTCGAGATCGCCGATTACGCCCGCACCGCCCCGGGCGGCAGCTACACGGCGCCGTGGAGCGAGATCGCCGCCGACCTGCGCGCCCGGGCGGCGAGCTTCACCGAATACCGCACCTCCGGCGAACGCTTCACCGCCGACATCCTGGCGACCCTGCGGGAGGGTGCGCCCTCCCCCGAGCCCCGGCACTTCCTGCGCAGCTTCGCCAACGCGGTGGCGTTCAAGCCGATCTTCGACACCAGCGCCTTCGTGCGCGCCTTCGTGCTCGACCCGGAACCGCTGGATGTCGAGCGGGTGCGGCTCTCTATCGCCAATTGGCGCCGCCTGCTGGAGACGATCGGCGAGCTGGAGAGCCGGCTCGCCCGGCTGCGCCGCCTGCGCGACCGCTACGATGCTTGGAGCGAGGCGGTGCTGGCCGCCGCAGCCCATGAATTCCGGGCGGCCTGCGCCGAGCTGCGCCGCCGCAGCCTCGACCTCACCGCGGTGCGGCTGCGCCTGCGCGAGGGCGCTGATACGCTGCGGATCGCCCGGGAGCGCGTCGCGGCGAGCCGCGGGCACGTGCGCGAGATCGACGGCGAGATCGCCGAGAAGAAGGCCCTGCTCGCCGGCAGCGCCGCGGAGGGGCGGCTGGCCGCCTCGACGCTCGGCCTGTCGATGCTGGAGCGGGACCGGAAGGAGCTGGTCGCGCGGGTTTCCGACCTCGTCGGCCTTGTGGGCCAGATGGGCAAGCTCCAGCCGGTCGCCCCGATCCTGCGCCAGGCCTGCCCGCCGGCGGCGCGGCTCGCGGAATCCTGCGCCCGCGCCGGCCTGCGCCGGGAATCGTCGCCCGAGGAGATCCTGCGCCCGGACGGGCCCCTGGCCGAGCTGATCGACGGCCTGGCGCGCCTGCCCGAATTCGACGAGGCCCTGGAGCGGGCGGCCGAGGATGCCGCGCTCAAGGCCCGCGCCCAGGAGAGCGAGGCCGAGCGCACCGCGCCCCGCACCGGGGGCGGCTCGGCCGCACGCTTGTCCTCCGACACGGTTGCGTTCCGCGGCGAGCTGGAGCGGCGCGGGATCGAGGCCCTGCCGATCTGCGAGCTGGCCGAGATCGTCGATCCGACCTGGGGGCCGGCGCTCGAAGGCCTGCTCGGCCGCGCTCGCGAGGCCCTGGTGGTCTCCCCGGATCGGCTGAGCGAGGCCCTGGGCGTGCTCCAGTCGGGCCGCGACCGGTTCCACCGCTGCATCCTGGTCAAGACCACCGACACCGCCAAGCAGCGCTCGCGCCGCTACGATGACGGGCCGCTCACCGTGATCGAGACGAGCGACCCGCACGCGGAGGCGTTCCTGGGGGTGCGGCTCGGCGGTTACGACCTCGCCCGGGACGATGCCGAGCTGGCCCGGCTGTCGCGCGCCGTGGCGCCGAGCGGCCGGACCACCGCCGGCATGGCCTATTCGGTCACCCGCAACGTCGACCTGCTGATGACCCGCGGCCATCGCGGCCCCACGGTCGACAGCCGCCGCGCGCACGAGGCCGCGGTCGCCGAGGCACGGCGGCTGCGCGGGGAGGCCGCGGTCCTGCGCGAGGCCGCCCGTACCGCTGCGGCGGTACGGGCGCGCATCGCCCGCGGCCTCGACGACATCGACGCCCTGCGGGGCGAGCTCGACGGGCTGGAGGGACGGCGGCGCACGCTCCAGACCGAGCGCGAGGGCATCGAGAAGCGCGACAATGCCGGCCTGACCGCCGAGATCGCGGCGCTGACCACCGAGCGGGTCGGCTACCTCCGGGAATTGTCCGAAGAGCTGGAGCCGAAGCTCGACCGCCTGCTCGCCGACGAGGCGGCCTTGCGGGCGCGCCTCGGGCCCGTGCGCGAGGCGGCCCGGGCCGCCCTGGCGGCGCGGCGCTCGGCCCTGCGGCAGGTCATGGGCGGCGACGCGGCGCGGGTGCGCCTCGCCCGCTCCGAGCCGTTCAGCGTCGGCGTGATCGCGGAGGCGCGGGGTGCCCTCGCGGGCCTCGACGCCAAGGCCGCCGGCACGCGGGCTGCGACGGAGCGCGGCCTTGCCCGGGAGGCCGCCGAGGCGGCCCGCTCGCACGGTCGGATCGCCGAGCGCGAGTTGACCGAGGCCTGCTCGGCCTGGCGGGTCGAGAATCCGTTGAATGCCGGCGACGCCCCGGCGATCGACGGCTACGCCTGGGTCCGGCGGGAGTACGAGGCCGTGGAAGGCCACGAGCTGCGCCGCTACCGCGCCCAGGCCGAGCGGGCCGAGGTCGAGATGCGCCGGCTCATGACCGAGGATCTGCTGACCCGCCTGGCCGACCGGTTCGAGCGGGTCCATGCCCGGCTCGCGGCCCTGAACGAGCGGCTCTCGGCGCGCAGCTTCACCGGCCAGACCTACGCGTTCGAGGCGGCGGTGGACCGCCGCTACGCCGCCGTCCACGCGCTGGCCACCGAGACCGCCCGCTCGCCGGAGGCCGCGCAGGCGCTGCTGGCGGGCGAGACCGAGGGTCCGATGGCTGCGGCTCTGGAAGAGATCACCGCGCTGATCGCCGGCCAGGAGGATGCGGCCCGGCTCGCCGATTATCGCAACTACTTCGTCTACGAGATCGGCATGAAGGACGCGGCCGGCAACCGCACCACTATGTCGGCGCGGGCCCTGCGCGGTTCCGGGGGCGAGGCGCAGGCGCCGTTCTACGTGGCGATCGCGGCCTCGCTCGCCAGCGCCTATTACCCGGGCGACCGGCCCGGCGACGAGAATCCGGGGCTGGGGCTCTGCCTGCTCGACGAGGCGTTCTCGAAGCTCGACGTGCGCAACAGCCAGGCCCTGGTCGATCTCTACCGCGCCTGGGGGCTGCAACTGCTGATCGCCGCCCCCGAGGACAAGCGCACGACGCTGACCGAGGTGATGGACACCATCGTCACCGTCTACAAGAGCCCGGACCTGACGTCGGTGCGGATCGAGGCCGAGCATCCGCTGGAGGCGGCGCGCCGGGCGCTGCACGCGATCAATCCGGAGCAGGTCGGGATCGAGGGCTTCCGCCGCTCGAACGCGGCGGAGTGACCGGCGGGGCACTGACCGCGATCCCCGGTATCCCCGCTGTTTCGGGCGCCGCGCGCCTCTCCGCTCAGTGAAAGCCCCGCGCCAGGGCCACGACGCCCCCGACGATCACGAGCGCTTGGAACCCGATGGAGCTAATCATCCACTTGATGATCTCAGCCTTCGTCTCGGCGAGGTCGGCCTTGGTGGCCAGCCGCAAGGTCTCGATGTCGGACTTCGTGGCAAGCCGCAGCGCCTCGATATCCGTCCTGACCGCGGCAATGTCGGTCTTGGTGGCCAGCCGCAAGGTCTCGATGTCCGATTTCGTGGAGAGCCGCAGCGCCTCAATGTCCGTTCGGACCCCGGCGATGTCGGTCTTGGTCGCCAGATCGTTCTGGATCGCCTCCGCGATGGCGTCGGCCAGACCCTCGGCCTGTTCCGAGGACATCTTGGCCTTGTCGCGGAGCGTGCGGACGAACCGCAGGGTGTCGAAGGCAACGGCGGTCACGGACGCGGCTCGCACTCTCAAGACGAGACTTGCCCAAAGTGCAGCTTCAGGCCCCGTTCGTCTAGCCTATGAGCGGCCTTGGGGCACGGGCGACGTGGCCTGGGCACCTCGGTCGACCGCATCGCCGTCATGCGATGCGTGTGGCGCGACCGTTCGGTAATTCGTCACGGCGCCGCCGATCTGCGGGGCTCTGCGCTGCGAGGACCCCCGCGGGTCGATCCTCTTCGCGCAAAGCCGCTTTCGGATCCGCAGAAATCGCTCAGTTCAGGTAGGTGCGGATCCAGTTCGGGGAGAGGATCTCGCCTTCCTCGGTGATGATCCAGGGCTGCTTGGCCGGATCGGTCAGGGCGCCGGCGGCGGCGGCGATCGCCTCGCGCAGGGTGCCGTACCGCTCGGGCTGGGCCAGCGGGGTGCTCGCCGGGGCCGTGCGCCAGATCGTGAGATCGGCCGGGCGTTCGAGAGCTTCGGTTTCCATGAGTCCTTATCCTTCCGAACCGTTTGGGACCGTTCAGATCCCCACCATCCGGTCGAGCCGGCCTGCTGCGGGGGCTGAAAGGCTGAGAGTCAATGCAAGCATCTCTGCGGCAGCTTTGCGATCAATTTGGGCATTTAAGGCATCAGCATCTAGTCCTAACGCGCAGGAAAAGGTGCGGTACCGTGTTCCATGTCCAAACCGGTCGTGTCTGATCCGCCGTGAACTTGCGAGAATTGTGGCCATCGATAGATGACCATTCCGTTAGCCAATGCGTGGCGGTATCCGAGGTGCGCCAGGACACGTCCGGAGCACCGCGGCGACCGCCCTCTATCCGTGTTGACGCCCTGATCCTGAACGCGCACTTAAGACCCGCGCCCGCCCCGGGGCCCTGACTGGAGACTCGCCCTTGCCGGACCGTACCGTGCGCATCCTGGCCGCCGCGGTTCTGGTCCTTCTGGCCCTCTACGTCGCGCAGCCCTACCTGCAGCCGCTGCTCTATTCGGCCGATGCGCCGCGGGTGATCGCGGCCCGGGGCGATCTGGCACAGTCCGAGCAGACCACCGTGGCGCTGTTCGAGCGGGCGAGCCCGTCCGTGGTCCACGTCTTCGCGCAGAGCGCCGCCACCGGCCGCGACCTGCTCGACCCGGACGACGAGGGCGGCGAGCAGAGCGGCACCCAGACCGGGACCGGCTTCGTCTGGGACGGCGCCGGCCACGTCGTGACCAACACCCATGTCGTGCAGAACGCCGCGCGCTCGGGCGGCTCGGTCTCCGTGCGGATGAGCGACGGCGAGGTCGTGTCCGCGACCCTGGTCGGGCTGGCGCCGTCCTACGACCTGGCGGTCCTCCGGCTCGGGCGCGTGACCAAGATGCCGCCGCCGTTGGCGATCGGGTCGTCGGAGGATCTCAAGGTCGGCCAGTCGACCTTCGCGATCGGCAACCCGTTCGGCCTCGACCACACGCTGACCACCGGCGTGATCAGCGCCGTGCGCCGGCGGATGCCGACCAGCGCCGGGCGGGAATTGTCCGGCGTCATCCAGACCGATGCGGCGATCAACCCCGGCAATTCCGGCGGCCCGCTGCTCGATTCCGCCGGCCGGCTGATCGGCGTCAACACCGCGATCGTCTCGCCCTCGGGAGCCAGCGCCGGGATCGGGTTCGCGATCCCCGTCGACGTGGTCAACCGCGTCGTCCCGGAGCTGATCCGGGTCGGCCGGGTGCGAAATCCCGGCATCGGCATCATCGCCGCCCAGGAGGCGGCCTCAGCGCGCCTCGGGATCGACGGCGTGGTCGTGCTGCGGGTCCTGCCCGGCTCCCCGGCCGCGCAGGCGGGCTTGCGCGGCGTCGATCCGCAGACCGGCGACATCGGCGACGTGATCGTCGGCGCCAACGACCGGCCGGTCCATCGCCTCGCCGACCTCACGGCGGCGATCGCGGAGGCCGGGCTGGGCGCGCCCGTGACCCTCAAGGTCGAGCGCGACGGCCGGATCCGGGAGATCCGGATCACCACCGCCGAGGTCGCGGAGAACCGCCGGTGAGACGCCTCGCGTTCCTCGCTCTCGCCGGGCTGATCGCCGTGGGCGCCGCGGCCGCCGAGCAGCCGGTGCGCTCGCGCCTCTGCCCGGAGGACCTGTCCGAGGGCGTGCGCCTGCCGCCGCGGCCCGGATGCGACGCGGCGGCGCCCAAGCCGCCCCCGGCCCGGCGCGGCTTCTACGACCTCGGCGGCGGCACGACGGTTCAGATCGGTGGCCGCGTCGGCGCCGAGTTCGGCGCGCGGCGATAATTGATGGTCCTGTTTGCGGTCCTTCTGGCCGGCCTCACGCTCTGGTGGCTCTCGAAGAACGACGACGGCCTCGGCCGCCGGCTCGGACGCGCCTTCGGCAAGGGCCTCGGTGCCCTCGTCGGTACGGTCCGGCCCCAGAAGGTCGGCGGCGTCCTCGCCCTCGCGGCGGCGGGGTTCCTGCTGCTGCACGGGAACTTCGTGCTCGCGGCCCTGCTCGGCCTCGGCGGCATCTGGATGATCGAGGGGCAGGCGGCGATGAACGCGCGCCTGATCCCGCTGCTCAGGCCCTTCGTCGACCGGGGGCGTCGGCACCGGACGGCGCTGATCGACATCCGGGTGCGGGCGGACGGCAGCCTCAGCGAGGGCCGGGTGATCGCCGGGCCCCGGGCCGGGGCCTGGCTCGACGCCTTGGCGGTGGCGGTCGTGATCGAGCTGCTCGCGACCTGCCGCCAGAGCGACCCCGAAGGCGCCGCCCTGCTAGAGCCGTATCTCGACCGCCGGGCGCCCGGCTGGCGTGTAGACGCTGAGGGCGATCGTGACCCGCGGCCGGGACGCCCGGCGTATCCAGGGGCGATGACGCAGGAGGAGGCGTACCAGATCCTGGGGCTTCAGCGCGGGGCGACCGCTGAGCAGGTCCGGACGGCCCACAGGTCGCTGATGAAGCTCACCCACCCCGACCAGGGCGGAAGTGCCGAGAGGGCGGCGCGGGTTAACGCGGCCCGAGACAGGCTTTTGAACCGACATCGCTGAACTCCACGCGCGTTGTCAGATACTTACTGATTCGCAGCCGCGGGCAAACACAGCCGCGACTCCGCCGTGTCGGCGCACCCGTCGGGCGCGACGCTGGTTGTTGAGGTGGTTCAGCTGCGGGTTGCGAAGCAGCTGAAGCCGCTGCGCTTCAGGGCCGTGCAGGCATCCTGTGCGGCGTCCTGCTCCGAGAAGCCGGAAAAGCGGGCGCGGTAGAGCGTGGTCCCGCCATGCTCGACCTTGACCGTGTAGGGCGCCGCCTTGGACAGGCTGCCCCCGGCCTTGGCGCGCGCCTCGGAGAGCATCGAGCGGGCCTTGGCCTCTTCGTCCATGGCCCCGAGCTGGATCACCCAGGCGGTGGGGACGACGCGGGTTCCGGTGATCGCCTTCGGCGGCTCGTCGCGCTCCGAGGACGCCATCCGGGCCACGGTCTTCGACGCGCCGGGGAACGGCGCCTGTGCGCTGCTGGTGCCGGCATAGGCCTGAGCGGCCTTCGGCAGGGCCTGGGGGCCGGGCTTCCAGGTGCCGCCCGGCGTCGTGGTCGCCCGGGAGGGCGTGATGTCCAGGGGCTCGCCGGTGGTGCCGGTGGTCTCGACGTCGTCGTCGTCGGCCGAGGCGACCTGCGTGCGGGTGCGCGAGACCGCGTCCGCCACGACCGCGGGGCGGGCGCGCTCGGCGACCTCGGTGACCGGCGGCGCCTGGCGGGCGCCGGCAAAGGCCCGCGGCAGGCTGGAGCGGACGAGGTCGGCCATGATCCGGTCGCGGCTGGCGCCCGACTTGCCGCCGAGCACGATCGCCACGATCTGGCGGCCCTCGGATTTGGCCGCCGTCATCAGGTTGAAGCCGGAATCGCGGGTGTAGCCGGTCTTGATCCCGTCCACGCCCTGGACGTTGCCGAGCAGGTGGTTGTGGTTGCCGATCACCCGGCCGCGGAACGCGAAGGAGCGGGTCTGGAAGTAGCGGTAATAGTGCGGGAACCGGTCCTGGATCGCCCGGGCCAGGACGGTCAGGTCCCGGGCGGTGGTGAGCTGGTCGGGATCCGGCAGGCCCGACGCGTTGGCGTAGCGCGTCCGGCTCATGCCGAGCGCATGCGCCTTGGCGGTCATCATCTGGGCGAAGCGCTCCTCGGAGCCCGCGATGTTCTCGCCGATCGCGCAGGCCACGTCGTTGGCCGACTTGGTGACGATCGCCTTGATCGCGTCCTCGACCGTGATGGTCTGGCCGGGGCGCAGGCCGAGCTTCGAGGGCGCCTGGGCGGCGGCGTGGGCCGAGATGGTCAGGTCGGAATCCAGGGCGAACTTGCCGCGCTCCATCTGCTCGAACAGCATGTAGAGCGTCATGACCTTGGTGATCGAGGCCGGGTGGCGCAGTGCGTCCTCGTTGACCGCGTGCAGCGTCTTCCCGCTCTTCACGTCCACCACCATGGCGGCGTAGGGCGGGTTGTAGCCGCCGCTGGCCGCGTGGTGATGGTGATGCCGCCCGCGCCGGGCCTCGGCCGGGGCGGCCAGGGCGGTCAGGACCGCGGCGGCCGCCAGGGCGGCCGGCAGCGCGGGGATCGTCCGGGAGCGGCCTACAACGCTACGCATCACGCCTGATTGCCTCGCGAGACCGGCTCTGGCCGGTCGTATCTCTGGTGCTGGCCGACGCTGGCTGCGTGGCCCCGCTGCATCGTTTGAGAATTAGGCGGGTGCAGTTACAGGCCCGTTAATGCGAACCCCGCGACTTCCGAATCGTGTCGGTCCGGGCGCGGCTTGACGATGGCGGATGCGACGCACAATCTTCGGGCAGACCCGGTTTCGCCGCCGGACTCGGCCGAGTCGGGCCGGCCCGGCGACGGCAAGCTGGAGGCCGGCCATGCAGCGATCCCCCGCCCTCCCCGACACCCACGCGATTCACACGCCGCGGGCCGGATTTCTTATGGCTTGGCGGGGCGTCCGGTTCGCGGTTCACGCGTCCCTTCCCTCCCCCCTCTGCGGGGGAGGGTGGCCCGCGAAGCGGGTCGGGAGAGGGGAGCGCCGTATCCGGAGAGGGCGCCACGGAGGTGAAATCCTGCTGCGTCGCGCTGCCCCTTGTATCTGGCGGTCGGCCCTTTGGGATGGTGAGATGAGGGCTGCGCGAGGGTCGGTGGCCGCCGACCCTCGCGCGCGGTCTCTGACGCCCGTCCCCCCTCAGGCCACAACCGTGGGAGAGCTTTGGGACCGGAGGCCGCCTCGTCACGCACGACCGGACAGTCGCTCGACAGCCCGTCGCATGGACAAGGCAGGTTACCGTGACAGACATCATCTGTGGAGTGGATGTCGGCGCCGCCACGCTGGATGCCCGCATTGGCCGCCACGGTCCGTGGCGACAGGTCGCCAACACCCCGGACGGCCATGCCGAACTCGCGACGTTCTGCCGGGAGCATGGGGTC
>NZ_FOQW01000020.1:0-107245 GCF_900113845.1 Methylobacterium brachiatum
AAGTGCCCGCTCGACTTGCATGTGTTAAGCCTGCCGCCAGCGTTCGCTCTGAGCCAGGATCAAACTCTCACGTTGAAGAGATTGATCAAAGCTGATCACTACATCTTGACGAAGGCTCACATTGATCCGGGCGTTTCCACCCGAACCGTGTGAGCTTCCAAAAAGCGTATGACAGCTCGCATCCTCTTGACGACCCGGCTCACGCCGGGCCCGCAAGGACGAGCGCCGTCCACGCTTCTCTTTCTCGTATTCACTTGTCAAAGAGCGGAACTGACCTTCGCCAGTACCTTGAAGAGACCAGTAAACCACCGGGCTGCCCCGGTCAAGTCCTACTGAGATCTTCAGAAAGTCCGTCCAACCGGCTCGCCGTTGCTTCGGCACCGCGTCGGGAGGCGCCGTATAGGACGCCCCGCATTCCCGTGTCAACAACCCTTTTGCCGGCATTGCGAAGACGGCTCCGGCTTGCACCGGGCGGATGGCTCGCGATTCGGCTCGAGGAGATCACCGACCCGCCATGCGCAGCGTCGGCAGCGATCGCAGAGGTAGGGTCGGTCCTCCGATTCCGCAAGACCGGAGCCAGGGGACCTGCCCATTGTGGACGCGAGAGCGGCCGCCCTGCCCTTCCCGGAGGCGCGGATACATGAGCGCCCGCTCCGGCCGAGGCAACGCGAAGGCCGGTCGCGTCGTTGGTATCTCGATGTGAGGGCGCCCATGGCCACGATTGCGATCCTGATCGGCACGCAGGCGGGGGCGCGGCTCCTGGCCGCCACCTCGGAACGGGAGGCGGCCCTCTCGGCCGAAGCCTTCTTGCAGCGCCTGCCCGTGCGGGCATTGCCGGCGCCGCTCTGGGTCCAATGCGCCGATCCCGGCGTCACCGGTCGTCTGACCGGCTATCTCAGCGAGCTGCAGGCCGAGCGGGTGCGCGAGCGCGACGCCCGGGTCTGACCCGAGATCTAGTCGGGTCCACCGGATTCCCTTGTCCCACATCCTGCTCTAACCCGGCGGGCATGAGCGACGCACCCGATTCAAGCCGGTTCGAGCCCCTGGCCGCCGGCGAGCCGGCCTCCCTGCGCAGGCTCCTGCGCCTGATGGCCGATCTGCGCGATCCCGAGCGCGGCTGCGCCTGGGACGTCCGGCAGACCTTCGCGACCATCGTGCCCTACACGATCGAGGAGGCCTACGAGGTCGCGGACGCGGTGGCGCGGGGCGACCGGGACGATCTGCGCGACGAGCTCGGCGACCTTCTCCTCCAGGTGGTGTTCCACGCCCGCATGGCCGAGGAGGAGGGCGCCTTCGGGTTCGACGACGTCGCCCGGGCGATCGGTGACAAGCTGGTCCGCCGCCACCCGCACGTGTTCGAGCCGGACGGGACCCCCCTCCCCGCGGGCTCGACCCTGCGCGACCCGGCGCAGGTCGAGGCGCAATGGGCGGCGATCAAGGCGCAGGAGCGGGCGGCCCGGGATCCCGGTGCCGCCGAACCGGATCCGCTGGGCGGCGTCGCCCGCGCCCTGCCGGCTCTGGCCCGGGCGGAGAAGATCTCCCGCCGGGCGGCGGCCTACGGGTTCGACTGGGGCAACGCCGCCCAGGTGATCGACAAGGTCCGGGAGGAGACCGACGAGGTCGCCGAGGCCCTGGCGGCCGGCGACCCGCAGGCCCTGTCGGAAGAGATCGGCGACCTGCTGTTCTCGGTGGCCAACCTCGCCCGGCATGCCGGGATCGATCCCGAGACCGCCCTGCGCGACGGCACCGCCAAGTTCGAGCGCCGCTTCGCCGCCATGGCCGCGCATCTGAAGGCCGCGGGCGGTGCGCTCGGGCGCTCGGATCTCGCCGCCATGGAGGCGGCCTGGCAGGCGGCGAAGCGGGACGAGACGGCGTAGCGGGCGCGGCTTTCGCCCGCATGGCACGCCCGGACGTGAGGGGTCGACAGGTGGCGCGTCGCGCTTATCCTTCGGCCATGCGCATCCTCCTGCCCGCCCTCGCCGTCCTCGCCGCGACCCTCGCCCTCCCCGTCCGAGCCGAGACGATCGTCAAGGAACGGTTCGGCTGCCACACCCAGGAGGTCACCGACCGCCTGTTCAAGCTGGTCATGGCCGGCGATGAATCGGGCTTCGGCCAGCTCCTGAACGGCAGCCTGGCCAGCGGCGAGTGCCGGACGTGGAAGCCCGGCGAGCAGGTCCGGCTCGAGACCCGGACGATGACCTACGGGTGCCTCGCCCTCACGAGCGGGCAGGATCGCTGCTACTGGACGCCGCTCAGCGCCATCGAGGCGGCGAAGTAGGATCTCGGGGCTCCGCCCCGGACCCCGCCAAAGGACTGAGCCCTTCGGGATCCCGGATCTCCAGGAAGGCGGAGGAGCGGGGGCCCTCCTCCGCCGCGGCCGTACTCAGGCCGCCTTCTTGGGGGCCTTGCCCTTCGGGGCCTCGGCATCGTCGTCCGCCGGGGTGCCCTCGGCGTTGATCGTCTCGGCGATCTTGGACAGCAGCGCGTCGGTCTTCTTCTCTTCCTGCAGGGTCTCGTCGAGGAGCTTGGCGGCCTCCTCGTGGCCGAGCTGGCGGGCCCAGGTCTTCAGGGTGCCGTAGCGGGCGATCTCGTAATGCTCCACCGCCTGGGCGCAGGCGGCCAGCACCGCGTCGGCGGCCGGGCTGTCGGCGAAATCCTCCAGATCCTCCTCCATCTCCGAGGTGATGCCCTGCATCGCCTCGCAAGTTTTGGCGCGGGCGGGCTTGCCGATGATCTCGAACACCTGGGTCAGGCGCTCGACCTGCTGGGCGCTCTCCTCGGCATGGGTCTCGAAGGCCTGGCGCAGCTCCGGGTGCTCGGCCGCCTTGGCGGACTTCTTGAGCGCCTTCACGGATTGCTTCTCGGCATAATAGACGTCCTTCAGGGTCTCGTAGAAGGCGTCGTGCAGCGTCTTCGGCTTGGCCATGGCGGTCTATCTCCGATACGGGCCGCGTTCGGGAACGCGGCTTCCGGACGGGGAACGCCGGTCGGGCCCGACGGGTCCGGGCGAAATCTTCGCCCTGTGGAGGAACCTTTCGGGCCGGCCGGGACCGCTCAGTCGCCCTTCCGGCCCGGGCCCGATCCCCGCGGGCCCTCGACCTTCGGTGCCCGCGATGCGGGCGCAGCCGCCGGCTTGGGCCGCAGGCGGTCGAGGACGGCTTCGATGGCGCGCTCGACCTCGGCCTGCTCCGGCAGCGTGTCGGCGATCGGTGTCGTGCGGCCGGCCGCGCGGCGCTTCGTCATGTCCATCGCCCGTATCGGGGCCGGGCGACGCGATGTTCCAGCGCGTGCGGCGACCGCGCCACAGTCTATCCGCGGCGATCCCAGGATCAAAGCCTGCCGTGAGCCAGAGATCCCGGGATCCTGTGATCACGGTTTCTCAGGCATTGCTGGCCGGCGCGGCCGCCGTCCCGTCCGGGGCCGCGCGAATGCCGGCTCGCCGGCGCGCTCGATAGGCTGTCGCCTCAGCGGCGGCGGACCGGCCAGTCGATCACGCCGCCGGCCCAGAGCGCCGCCCAGACGAAGACCGGCTGAAACGCCAGCCTTGGGCCGTGGTACCACCAGGAATCCGGGATGCCGTCGACATGGACGGCGTCGAAGGCGTGCTTGAGGTTGGCCGGGTAGACGCAGACCGCGTAGAGGGCGAGCCCGATCGCGGCCGCCCGGCGCAGCGACCGGGTCAGGAGCCCGATCGCCCCGGCGATCTCGCACAGGCCGGTGGCCAGGATCACCAAGCGCGGCGCCGGCACCCAATCCGGCATCAGCGGCAGCATCGCGTCCGCGGCCACGAGGTGGACGATCCCGATGCCGGCATAGATGAGGGCCAGGGCGTAGCGCAGCCGGCGGCGCCAGGTCTCGGATGTCGGCCCGGTCATCCGACCCGGTCTTCCGCGACCCCGCAGGCGCGGGCGATTGCGCTTCGCAGCGCCGCACTCAGCCGGGCCACGGCCGGGTGGTTCGGGCTGGCGAAGGCGGTGGCGCCGATCGCCGTCACGGGGGCGAGGAGCCGCAGGGAGTTCGTGAGGAACACCGCCTCCGCGCCGAGGAACTCGGGCAGGGACAGGGATTCCTCCTCCGCGCGCAAGCCGCACGCCCCGGCGAGCCCCAGCACCTCCGCGCGCACGATCCCGGCGAGCACGCCGTCGGCGAGCGGCGGCGTGACCAGCCGGTCACCGAACAGCGCGAAGACATTGCCGGTGCCCGCGCAGGCGACGCGGCCTCTCGTGTTGCAGAACAGGGATTCGTCGAAGCCCGAGGCGGCGGCCTCCCCGGCGGCCAGCACCGCGTCGAGATAGCCGAGCGTCTTCAGCCGGGCGGCGGGCGAGGTGTCGTTGCGGGCGATCCCGGTCGGCCACAGCCGCAGGGGCGCGAAGGCCGCGCCCCTGGCGCTCGGCGCCGCGGTGGCGAACAGGGTCGGATGCGGATCCGCCGGGGGCTTCAGCCCGCGCGGACCGGAGCCCCGGGTGAGGGTGGTGCGGATCGCCAGCCGGTCGGCGTCCCCCCTGCCCTGTCCGGCGAGCGCCCGCATGGCGGCGCGGATTCTGTCCGCCTCGGCGGGGATCCCGAGGGTCTCCGCCCCGGCGAAGAGCCGGGCGATATGGGCGTCCTCGAAGGCCACCCGGCCGCCCAGCGCCAGCGCCGTGTCGAACAGGCCGTCGCCCAGGGTCAGGCCGCGATCGGTGTGGTCCAGGGGCGCCCGTGTTCCAGGGACGATCGTCCCGTCACGCCACAGCATCGTCGCGCCCGTCCTGATGGCTGTGCTCGTCGCGCCAGGCGCGGGCGAGGCCCAAAAAGTTGGCGAACAGGGCGTGGCCGCCCTCGGTCAGCACCGATTCCGGGTGGAACTGGATGCCGTAGGTCGGTTGGGTCCGGTGCGAGAGCGCCATCACCTCGCCTTCCTGCGAGACCGCGTCGATCGAGAGGTGCTTGTCCATGTCGGGGCCGGGGGTGACCACCAGCGAGTGGTAGCGGCCCACCGGCATCGGCGCCGGAAGTCCGGAAAACAGCCGCTCGCCCCGGTGCTCGATCGGGGTCGCCTGACCGTGCAGCGGGCGCTGCGCCCGCGCGACCGTGCCGCCGAAGGCCGCGCCAATCGCCTGGTGGCCGAGGCAGACGCCGAGGATCGGCACCTCGCCGGACAGGTCGCGGATCGCCGGCAGGGAGATGCCGGCCTCCGCGGGGGTGCAGGGGCCCGGCGACACCACCAGGGCGTCGGGGGCGAGCGCCCGGATGCCGGCGACGTCGAGCGCGTCGCTGCGCACGACCCGGACCGTCTCGCCCAGCTCCTCCAGGTAGCGGACGACGTTGAAGACGAAGGAATCGTAATTGTCGAGGACGAGGATCATGCGAAGGCCTCGAACACCCGGGCGGCCTTGGCCAGGGTCTCGTCGTATTCCGGGCCGGGCTCCGACAGCAGGGTCACGCCGCCGCCGGCCTGCAGGACGGCCTGGCTGTCATCCATGAACACGGTGCGGATCGCGATCGAGGTGTCGAGCGCGCCGTCGAAGCCGATCCGCCCGATGGCGCCGCAATAGAGTTCCCGTGCATCGCCCTCGATCTCGGTGATGATGTCCATGGCGCGGATCTTCGGGGCCCCGGTGATCGAGCCCCCGGGGAAGGTGCCCTCCAGGAGGTCGAGGGCGTCGAGCCCGTCGCGCAGCGTCCCGGTCACCACCGAGACGAGGTGGTGGACGTTGGCGTAGGTCTCGAGCCCGCACAGGGTGGGAACGGCGACGCTGCCGGGCGCGCAGACCCGGGACAGGTCGTTGCGCAAGAGGTCGACGATCATGACGTTCTCGGCCCGCTCCTTGACCGAGGCCAGGAGCGCCTCGGCCGCCGCCCGGTCGGCCTCCGGATCGTCGAGCCGGCGGGCGGTGCCCTTGATCGGCCGGGTCTCGACGTGCCGGCCGTCGAGCCGGATGAAACGCTCGGGCGAGGAGGACGCGACGGTCAGCCCTTCGAGTTCCAGATAGGCTCCGAAGGTCGCCGGATTGGTGGCGCGCAGGCGCCGGTAGAGCGCGAACGGGTCGAAACCCTCCGGCAGGTCGGCGCTGAAGCGCTGGGCGATGTTCGCCTGGTAGATGTCGCCGGCCCGGATATAGGCGCGGACCTTTTCGACAGCCTGTTCATAGGTTTGCCGGTCGAAGTTCGAGCGCCACACGAGGTCTTTTGCGGCCCTCGGCGGCGCTTCTTCCGGCGGGATCTCGGTGCCGAGCCGGTCGGCGAAGGCGGCGAGCCGCGCCTCGGCCCGCGCCTGCCGGGCCGCCGGCTCGGTCTCGGGGAAGCCGGTGGCAACGAGCCGGGCGGTGCCGGCGGCGTGGTCGATCACCAGCACCGTGTCGTAGAGATTGACGGCGATGTCGTCGGTGAGCCCCGCCCGCCGGGCAGGGGCCGCGACCCGCTCGAGCTGCGCCCCGAGATCGTAGGCGAGATAGCCGATGGCGCCCCCCGGGAACGGGTTTTTTGGATCGGGCTCGACCCGGTAGGGCGCCAGGCAGGCCCGCAAAGCCGCGAACGGCCCGCCCGGGACCGGGCGCCCGTCCAAGGTCGCGCGCCCGTCGCGAAACCGGAAGCGCGCGAACGGGTCGGCGGCCACGATCGAGTGCCGGCCGAGCGCGTCGTGCCGCATGGCGCTGTCGAGGAAGGCCAGATCCGGCAGGGACCGCAACCGGGCGGCCGCCGCGACGGGATCGATGACGGGGATCTCTCGGGTCCAGATCTCTTGGGTCCAGATCGCTTGGGTCCACATGACCGGGTTCGGGCTCATGTCCTGAGGGCACGCGCCCCGCGCGCTGCCGTTGCACAGGCGATGCCGCGGGGAAAGCGGCAGTTCCGCGCAAGGCCGCGCCCGTCGAGGGCGGTCGGGACCCGTCCCGGGCGTGGGAGAAGGCCGGCAGGACTTGATGTGGGATCTCAGGAGCCGCCGGCAAAGCCCTGCAAACAGCCAAGTTTCGATGGCGGTGCCAGCCTCCCGCACCGGGCCGGGCACCCCTGCGGCGGCCGGTCTCGCGCGAGCGCGTTAGAACCGCTATAGGGCGCGATCCCGAACGCCGATCCGCGCGCTCCGTGCGACCCGATCCACCGGCTGCACGCGAGGGTGGCGTCCGACCCGTCTTCCGAATGCGACCATGACCGCAACCGCCACGCCCGCACCTCAGGGGGCTACCCCCGGGGCCGCCCCCAAAATCTCGTTCGTCTCGCTGGGCTGCCCCAAGGCCCTGGTCGATTCCGAGCGGATCCTCACGCATCTGCGCGCCGAGGGCTACGAGCTGGCCCGCCGCCACGACGGGGCGGACGTGGTGATCGTCAACACCTGCGGGTTCCTGGATTCGGCCAAGGCGGAATCGCTCTCGGCGATCGGCGAGGCCATGGCCGAGAACGGCCGGGTGATCGTCACTGGCTGCATGGGCGCGCAGCCCGAGGAGATCCGCGAGAAGTATCCGGACCTGCTCGCGGTCACCGGGCCCCAGGCCTACGAATCCGTGCTGGCGGCGGTCCACGAGGCGGTGCCCCCGGCCCACGACCCGTTCCTCGATCTGGTGCCGCCGCAGGGGATCAAGCTCACCCCGCGCCACTACGCCTACCTGAAGATCTCGGAAGGCTGCAGCAACCGCTGCAGCTTCTGCATCATCCCGTCCCTGCGCGGGAACCTCGTCAGCCGCCCGGCCGGCGACGTGCTGCGCGAGGCGGAAAAACTGGTCAGAGCCGGCGTGAAGGAGCTCCTGGTCGTCTCGCAGGATACCAGCGCCTACGGGGTCGATGTCCGCTACAGTGAGAGCCCGTGGCGCGACCGGAGCGTGCGGGCGAAGTTCTACGACCTGACCAAGGAGCTCGGCGAGCTCGGGGCCTGGGTGCGGCTGCACTACGTCTACCCCTACCCGCACGTGGACGAGGTCATCCCGCTGATGGCCGAGGGCAAGGTCCTTCCCTATCTCGATATGCCGCTCCAGCACGCCAGCCCCTCCGTGCTCAAGCGGATGCGCCGGCCCGGCAACCAGGAGCGCCAGCTCGACCGGATCCGCAGCTGGCGGCAGACCTGCCCGGACCTCGCCATCCGCTCGACCTTCATCGTCGGTTTCCCGGGCGAGACCGAGGCCGAGTTCGAGGAGCTGCTGGCCTGGCTGCAGGAGGCCAAGCTCGATCGCGTCGGCTGCTTCGAATACGAGCCGGTGGCCGGCGCCACCGCCAACGCGCTGGGCGACCTCGTGCCGCCGGAGCTGAAGGCCGAGCGCAAGCGCCGGTTCATGGAGACGCAGAACGCGATCTCACTCCGGCTCCAGCGGGCCAAGGTCGGCAAGCGGCTGGCCATGATCGTCGATTCCGTCGAGGGCGGGATCGCCAAGGGCCGGTCGAAGGCCGACGCCCCCGAGATCGACGGCACCGTCCACGCCGCCTTCCGGCGCCCGGTGCGCCCCGGCGACATCGTCACCGTGAAGATCGACCGGGCCGACGCCTACGACCTCTACGGCAGCGTGACCTGAGGCGGCCCGCCGCCCGCGCGGGATCGGACGAGCCTCCGACCCACCCCCTCATCCTGAGGGGCCGCAGCGCAGCGGAGGCCTCGAAGGAGGCTCCAGCCGGCCGCGCGATCCCTGGAAGCCTCCTTCGAGGCCGCTGACGCGGCACCTCGGGATGAGGGGGTGAGGCGGATATCCCTGTTGAGGTGCGCGCGACCCGCCTTGACCCCGCCGCCCCGCCGCGCTCTTTCGGAACAGATCAAGAACTCGAGCCGGACCCCGAGGCGGCGATGGATCCGGAGGTCGCCCTCCGCAAGATCATCCATATCGACATGGACGCGTTCTACGCCTCCGTGGAGCAGCGCGACGATCCCGCCCTGCGCGGGCTGCCGCTCGCCGTGGGCGGCTCCCGGGAGCGGGGCGTGGTGATGGCCGCGAGCTACGAGGCGCGCCGGTTCGGCGTGCGCTCGGCCATGCCGTCGGCCACCGCCCGGCGGCTCTGCCCGGACCTGCTGTTCGTGAAGCCGCGCTTCGAGGTCTACCGGGCGGTCTCGGAGGAGATCCGGGCGGTGTTCGCCCGGCACACGCCGGTGATCGAGCCCGTGGCCCTGGACGAGGCCTATCTCGATGTCACCGAGAATCTCTTGGGCCTTCCCACGGCGACGGCCGTCGCCAAGGCGATCCGGGCGGAGATCCTGGAGCGCACCGGCCTCGTCGCCTCCGCCGGGGTCTCGTACAACAAGTTCCTGGCCAAGGTCGCCTCCGACTACCGCAAGCCCGACGCCCTGTTCGTCATCACCCCGTCCATGGGGCCGGATTTCGTCGCCGCCCTGCCGATCGGCCGGTTCCACGGGGTCGGGCCGGTCACCGAGGCGAAGATGAAGCGGCTCGGCATCGAGACCGGGGCCGATCTGCGCGCCTGGGATCCGGACCGGCTGCGCGAGGCCTTCGGGTCGGCCGGGGCCTATTACCACGCGGTCGCCCGCGGGCTCGACATGCGGCCGGTGCGCGCCCACCGGGTGCGCAAGTCGATCGGGGCGGAGACCACCTTCTCGGAGGATACGGCCGCTTTCGACGTCCTGGCGGCGCGGCTCGCGCCCCTGTTCGACAAGGTCTGGGCCGGGGCGGATGCCAAGGGGATGCGGGCCCGGACCGTGACCCTGAAGCTCAAATTCTCGGATTTCGCGCAGGTCACCCGGGCGAAGTCGCTCTCCGCCCCGGTGGCCGACCGGGCCGCCCTCGAGCGGATCGGCCTGGACCTGCTCGCCGGCCTGTTTCCCCTCAGGCGCAGCGCCCGGCTGATCGGGATCGCGCTCTCGGGCTTCGAGCAGGGGGAGAAAGAAGAGCCGCTGCAGCTCGGGCTGGGACTCTAGGGGCGCGTCCGGGCCGCCGGAACCGGACCGATGCGCCGGGTTCCCGGTGTCGCATCCTCCTTTTTCCCGAGGGCCGGACACCACCTTTCGGAATGATGCTCCGATCCGTCGCAGGCGCACCATGGTGCGCTGCCGCGTCCATTGTGCGGTGCCACACGTCGGCTGCGGCTCGGCAACCACAGATGGGGGTCATCCCGTGCTGTCGGGGATCGCCCGAACCGCGCCCACATCAAAGGATCCGCCCCATGTCGAAGCCCTTCTCCCTGGCCCTGGCGGCCGCTCTGCTGCTGGGCGTGCCGGCGGGCGCCGCCCGCGCCGACAACACCGCGTCGTTCGGGGCCGCCAACGCCGCCCTCCTGCGGGGCTACACTGCGAGCCCTCCGCAGCTCTACGTTTCGTCGGGCAGCCCGGGCTACGGCTTCCTCAGCGACGGGACTACCCCCACCGATGCGATCACCGCGCCGCAGCGGTCGAGGGCGCCGGCCCGCGCCCGCTGACGCGAAGCGGCCCGGGCCAGGCGGGCCCGGGCTTCCTGGATCAGGCGTTCTTGCGCGGGCGATGGTTCGGGTCGATGCCGCCGTCCGGCTTGGTCTCGTTCTCGACGTCGCCCTCGAAGGTCGAATCCGCCTCCAGGTCTTCCGGGTCGGCGCCGCTCATGCCCTTGGACGTGCCGATGCCGGGATTGCCCTTGAGGTCGGCGTCGGTCGGGGTCTCGGTCTTCGGGTGCTTGGATGACATGGCCTGACTCCTGTCGGGTTCCGGAGCCGGGCCAACGCGTCGGGCTCCGGGCGGTCGCCCGCCGCGCATGCGGCGGTTCGCCTCCCGGGGGCGTTCAGGCGATCGCGTTCGAGCCGATCCGGCGCACGCCGGCCGCCGTCATTCGGGCCCAGGCCGCTTCGACCGACCCGTCGAGGTCGATCCCGCGCACCGCATCCGCCACCACCCAGACGTCGAAACCCGCCGCGCGGGCATCGAGCGCGCTCCAGAGCACGCAGAAATCGGTGGCGAGGCCGCACAGGACGACGCGGGAGATGCCGCGCTCGGTGAGCGCGCCGGCCAGCCCGGTGCGGGTGGTGCGGTCGGCCTCGAGAAACGCCGAGTAGCTGTCGACGCGCGGGTCCAGGCCCTTGCGGACCACCAGGCTCGCCCGGTCGGTGGCCAGCCCCGGCGCGAAACCCGCCCCTGGGCTGCCCTGGACGCAGTGCCGGGGCCACAGCACCTGCGGGCCGTAGGGCAGTGCCACCGTCTCGAACGGGGCCCGCCCGGGATGGGTGTCCGCGAAGGAGACATGGTCGGCCGGATGCCAGTCCTGCATCAGCGCCACGTGCCGGAAACGGTGCTGGAGCGCGTTGACCGGCCCGACCACCGCGTCCCCGTCCGGGACGGGGAGGGCCCCGCCCGGCAGGAAATCGACCTGCACGTCGATGACGAGGAGCAGGTCGGCAGCGCCGGGTGTCACGGCAGCATCACGATCGAGCCGGTGGTCTCCCGGCCGGCCAGGTCCCGGTGCACCTGCTGCGCCTCGGCGAGCGGGTAGGTCGCGTTGACGGCGATCTTCACGGCGCCGTCGCCGACCACCTTGAACAGGCGGGCGGCCGCCTCCTCCAGGGTGGCGCGGTTGGACGAGAAGGTCGCCAGCGTCGGCCGGGTCACGTAGAGCGAGCCGCGCGGGGCGAGCAGGCCGAGATCGAGCCCGGTGATCGGCCCGGAGGCCGAGCCGAAGCTCGCCAGCAGGCCGAGCGGCGCGAGGCTGTCGAGCGAGCCCATCAGGGTCGCCTGGCCGACGCCGTCATAGACCACCGGCACGCCCTTGCCGTCCGTCAGCTCGCGCACCCGCTTGGCGACGTCCTCCTGGCGGTACAGGATGACGTGGTCGCAGCCGTTCTGCTTGGCCAGCTCCGCCTTCTCGGGGCTGCCGGCGGTGCCGATCACCGTGGCGCCGAGATGCTTGGCCCATTGGCAGGCGATCAGGCCGACGCCGCCGGCGGCGGCGTGCCACAGGATCGTGTCGCCGGGCTTCACCGCGTAGGTCCGGTGCAGCAGGTACTCGGCGGTCAGGCCCTTGAGCATCATGGCGGCGGCGGTCTTCTCGTCGACGCCGTCGGGGATCGGCACCGCGGCGGCGGCCGGGATCACCGCCTCCTCGGCGTAGCAGCCATCCGGCACCGAGCCGTAGGCCACCCGGTCGCCGGGCTTGATGTTCGAGACCCCCTCGCCCACCGCCGAGACGGTGCCGGCGCCCTCCTTGCCGGGGGTGTAGGGCAGGTGCGGCGACTTGTAGGCGCCGGTGCGGAAGTAGATGTCGATGAAGTTGACGCCGATGGCGGCTTGGCGGACCCGGATCTGCCCGGGGCCGGGCTCGGCCAGGGGCACGTCCTCGAACTTCATCACCTCGGGGCCGCCGTACTCGTAGACCCGGATCGCCTTCGGCATCGTCGTACTCCGCTCGAGCCCCGTTGCGCCGGGACGTCGCGGACTCGAGATAACGGAGCACCCGCCGGAGGCAATTGCTTTTTGCCGTTCGCCCTGCGGTTGCGGCCCGATCTGAAACCCGAATCCTGGATCCGGCGGCCCGCGCCGCCTATCTTGGTCCCGCCTACCCTCCGACCGGAAGTCGCGAACCAATGTCCGGCACCACCCGCACCAGCGCCGACCTCGATCCGCGCCGCCGCCGCCTCCTGTACCGGTCCTGGCACCGGGGCATCCGGGAGATGGACCTGATCATGGGCCGCTTCGCCGATGCCGAGATCGGGACCCTGTCGGAGGCGGAGCTCGACCAGTTCGAGGCGCTGATCGAGGTGCCCGACCGCGACCTGTTCAAGTGGCTCACCGGCGAGGTCGAGACGCCGTCGAACTACGACACGTCGGTCTGGCGCCGCGTGCGCGCGTTCCACCGGCACGACGCGCCGATTCATTCCTGAGAGCGAAAGCCCGCGATGGACGAACCCAAGCCGACCTACGACCATCCCGCCCGCTCGATCGCCACCGAGCTCGTGGTCCGCATCATGCTGGAGATGATGGAGCGCAGCGACCCGGCGCTGCGCGCCGAGATCCTGCGCCAGGCCACCGGCCGCGCCGCCGCCATGACCGAGGGCATGCCCAATGCCGACTTCTTCCGCGGCCGGGTCGAGGCCGCGCTGGCGGAGATCGTCGGGCCCGACGCGTAGGAGCTGGGGCTCAGCGCCCCTTCCCGGCCGCCTGCAACGGATGCTGTCCAATCAGGTTTTTGCCTTTGAACAGGCCAGGATGTGACTCCTGGCGGGAGAGGGGGCGAGTTGCAGTCTGCAAGAGCGACAGTGCCTCAAACCTGTGTCGCTTGCTCCCAGAAGGCATCGTCGAGGCTGGGATGATCCGGGTCGGATGCGCCCATGCGCTCGATCTCTTCGTCCGTCAGGGCCGCGAGCTTGACGCGGTCGCTCCGGGTAACCACCGGCCGGAACGCGCCATCGCGATGACGTTGCAGCAACGTTCCATCCGCTCCGCGCGTGAACAGGATCGCGTCGTCATGCGCCGTGGCGGATTCCCCTGTGATCGTCCGGCGCGGTGAAAGTGCCGCGCCCCGGCAGGCGCGCGCCTCCCCGAATCGCACCGGGAGACACGTTCCCCGCTGGAGCGCCGCCGCCATATAGGACATCGTCAGCCACCCCAACGCCGCCGTCGGGATGCTTTATCACGACGGCTCAATGGGCTAACGCCGGCCCGCGTCAGCCCTCCCTGTGCCCGGCGGGACTCCCCGCGAAAGACCCGATGGCCAAGCCCCAGCCGAAATCCGCCCCGAAGCCCCCTGCCCCGGCTGCAAAGCCCCAGGTCGCGCGCTTCGCGCTGCCGAAGTCCTCGGCGCTCGCGCAGGCGCTCGAGGCCCTGAAGCGCGGCGACAGTCCGGTCCTGGCGAACGCCCCGGAGGGGTTCGACGCCCTGGCGGTGGCCGACCTCGCCCGGGCCCTGGCCCCCACCGTCGATGCGCCGGCGGTGCTGGTGCATGTGGCGCGCGATTCCGGGCGCTCGGCGGCGTTCCAGTCGGCGCTCGGCTTCGTCGCGCCCGAGATGGACGTGATGAACCTGCCGGCCTGGGACTGCCAGCCCTACGACCGGGTCTCGCCGACCACGGCCACGGCCGCCGCCCGGATGACCGCGCTCGCCCGCCTGGCCCGGACCCGCTCCGCCGAGGACCGCCCGCGCATCCTGTGCACCACGGTCAACGCCCTGGTGCAGCGGGTGCCGCCCCGGGGCCACATCGCCAAGGAGGCGTTCTCGGCCGCGATCGGCAACGTCGTGGCGATGGACGACGTGGTCGCCTGGGTCGAGGCCAACGGCTTCATGCGCACCGGCACGGTGCGGGATACGGGCGAGTACGCGGTGCGCGGCGGCATCCTCGACCTGTCGCCCCCCGGCCTGCCGGCGCCGATCCGCCTCGACTTCTTCGGCGACACCCTCGAATCGATCCGCGCCTTCGACCCGGAGACCCAGCGCACCACCGGGCAGCTGCGCTCCCTCGACCTGATGCCGATGAGCGAGGTCCAGCTCACCACCGAGACGATCCGGCGCTTCCGCCAGGGCTACATCCAGAGCTTCGGCGCCGCGACCCGGGACGACCGGCTCTACGAGACCGTGAGCGAGGGCCGCCGCTATGCCGGCCTCGAGCACTGGATGCCGCTGTTCTACGATCGCCTCGACACCCTGTTCGACTATCTCGGCGGCGTGCCGCTGGTGTTCGACCCGCAGGTCGAGGATGCCGCCGCCGAGCGGATCAGCCTCGTGCAGGATTACTACCAGGCCCGCGAGGGGGCGATGAAGACGCCGCAGGCCGGCGTCGCCCCCTACAAGCCGCTGCCGCCCCGCGCCCTCTACCTGACCCCGAACGAGCTGAAGGAGCGGATCGCCGCCGCCACCGTGGCGCGGCTGACCCCGTTCGCCCAGCCGGATTCGCCCGAGCGTGCCGTCATCGATTGCGGCGCCAAGGCCGGGCGCAGCTTCGCCCCGGAGCGCGCCAACGAGAGCGCCAGCGTGTTCGACGCGGCGGTGGCCCATATCCGCGACCTCCAGGGATCCGGGCATCACGTGATCCTGGGATCCTGGTCCGACGGCTCCCGCGACCGGCTCTGCGGCGTGCTCACCGACCACGGCCTGAAGAAGCCCGTGGCGATCACCCGCCTGTCGGACGTCTACGCGCTCAAGCGCGGCTCGGACGCCGCCGTGGCGGTCTGGGGCCTGGAAGCCGGCTTCACGGTGGGCGAGCTCGCCGTCGTCTCCGAGGGCGACATCCTGGGCGACCGGCTGGTGCGCCAGAAGCGCAAGGCCAAGCGGCCCCAGGACGTGATCCTGGAGGTGCAGGCGCTCCAGCCCGGTGACCTCGTGGTCCATGCCGACCATGGCATCGGCCGGTTCTCCGGCCTGAAGACGATCCACGCCGCCGGCGCCCCGCACGATTGCCTGGAGCTGAGCTACACCGGCGGCCTGCTGCTGCTGCCGGTGGAGAATATCGAGCTCCTGACCCGCTACGGCTCGGAGGATTCCGAGGTCGCCCTCGACCGGCTCGGCGGCGGCGCCTGGCAGGCCCGCAAGGCCAAGATGAAGCGCCGCATCCTCGAGATGGCGGGCGAACTGATCAAGGTCGCGGCCCAGCGCTTCGTCCGGAAGGCCCCGGTGCTCAAGGCGCCCGAGGGGCTCTACGGCGAGTTCGCCGCCCGCTTCCCGTTCGAGGAGACCGAGGACCAGGCCAATGCCATCGACGCGGTGCTGGACGACCTCAATGCCGGCCGGCCGATGGACCGGCTGGTCTGCGGTGATGTCGGCTTCGGCAAGACCGAGGTGGCTCTGCGCGCCGCCTTCGCGGCGGCGATCGCCGGCAAGCAGGTGGCGGTGATCGTGCCGACCACCCTGCTCGCCCGCCAGCATTTCCGCACCTTCGCGGAGCGCTTCAAGGGGCTGCCGGTCCAGGTCGCCCAGCTCTCCCGGTTCGTCTCGGCCGCCGACATGAAGCAGGCCCGGGCCGGGCTCGCCGACGGCACCGTCGACATCGTGGTCGGCACCCACGCGCTGCTCGCCAAGAACATCGCGTTCAAGGATCTCGGCCTGATCATCGTCGACGAGGAGCAGCATTTCGGCGTCGCCCACAAGGAGCGGCTGAAGGCGCTCCAGGCGGATGTCCACGTCCTGACGCTCTCGGCGACCCCGATCCCGCGCACCCTCCAGCTCGCCATGACCGGCGTGCGCGAGCTCTCGATCATCGCCACGCCCCCGGTGGACCGGCTGGTGGTGCGCACCTTCGTGACGCCGTTCGACCCGCTGACCATCCGGGAGGCGCTGCTGCGCGAGCGCTACCGCGGCGGCCAGTCGTTCTACGTCGTGCCGCGCATCGAGGACCTGGCGGAGGTCAAGAAATTCCTCGACGCCGAGATGCCGGAGATCAAGGTCGCGATCGCCCACGGCCAGATGGCGGCGGGCCAGCTCGAGGACGTGATGACCGCCTTCTACGAGGGCAAGTTCGACGTGCTGCTCTCGACCACCATCGTGGAATCGGGCCTCGACATCCCCACCGCCAACACGCTGATCGTGCACCGGGCCGACATGTTCGGCCTGGCCCAGCTCTACCAGCTGCGCGGACGGGTCGGCCGCTCGAAGGCGCGCGCCTACGCGCTGTTCACGACCCCGGCCAACCGCCAGCTCACCACCCAGGCCGAGCAGCGGCTCAAGGTGCTGCAGAGCCTCGACACATTGGGCGCGGGCTTCCAGCTCGCCAGCCACGACCTCGACATCCGCGGCGCCGGCAACCTTCTGGGCGACGCCCAGTCCGGCCACATCAAGGAGGTCGGCTACGAGCTCTACCAGCAGATGCTGGAGGACGCGGTCACGGCGCTCAAGGCCGGCATCGAGGACGTGCCCGAGGAGGCGTGGTCGCCGACCATCGCGCTCGGCGCCCCCGTGACCATCCCGGAGACCTACGTGGAGGATCTCGGCGCGCGGCTGGCCCTCTACCGGCGGCTCGCCACCCTCCAGGACGATGCCGAGATGGAGAGTTTCGGGGCCGAGATGATCGACCGGTTCGGGCCGCTGCCGCCGGAGGTGGAGCAGCTCCTCAAGATCGGCACGATCAAGATCCTGTGCCTCAAGGCCAATGTCGAGAAGGTCGAGGCCGGCCCGAAGGGCGTGGTCGTCCACTTCCGCGACAAGTCCTACGCCAACCCGCAGGGGCTGGTGGCGTTCGTCGCCGAGCAGGCCTCCTTCGCCAAGGTGCGGCCCGACATGAGCGTCGTGTTCGTGCGCGAGCTGACCACGATCCCGGCCCGGCTCAAGACCGCCACGGAGGTGCTGCGCAGCCTGGTCAAGATCGCCGAGCGGGTGAAGAAGGCGGCGTGAGGGGCGGGGGCGACAGCGCCCCTCCAAACCACCCCCCTCATCCTGAGGCGCGTTCGCGCAGCGGACGCCTCGAAGGAGCCCTCCAGAAGTCGTTGCGATCCCTGGAAGCCTCCTTCGAGGCCCGCTGACGCGGGCACCTCAGGATGAGGGCGTGGGTGGGAGCGTCGCGTGCGTGTTGCACCGTCCGCCCGTCTCTGGCTCTGTGCCCCGGCACAGCCCAGGAGACGCGCAGATGGCAAACCCGGCGCAGGCCACCGGCGCGTCAGACGCGGCAGGATCCGAGAAAAACGCCTTCCTGACGCCCCTGTTCACCGACCGCCGGGTCGTGGCGGTGCTGGGCTTAGGCTTCGCGCAGGGCATCCCGTTCCTGCTCGTCTACGCGACGCAATCGGCTTGGCTGGTCCAGGCCAAGGTGCCGCTGGCGACGATCGGGCTGATGAGCGAGCTGACCATCGCGTACAAGCTCAAGTTCCTCTGGGCGCCGTTCCTCGACCGGCACGACGCGCCCCTGCTCGGGCGCTGGCTCGGGCGGCGGCGGGGCTGGATCGTCGCCGCGCAGATCCTGGTGGCGCTGGCGCTGGCCGGGGTGGCCTTCGGCGACCCGGCGCATTGGCTCGCCTGGACGGTGGCGTTCTCGCTGGCGCTCGGGGTGGCGGGGGCGACCCAGGACGTGGTGATCGACGGCTGGCGCATCACCGTCGCGCCGCCCGAGCGGCAGGCGCTGATGTCGTCCTGGGCCGAGATCGGCTACCGGGTCGGCAACCTCGCGGCCGGGGCCGGCGCCCTCTACCTGTCGGACGCCTATGGCTGGCGCGCCGCCTATCTGTGCATGGCTCTGCTGCTCGCCCCCGGCACGATCGCCGCGCTGCTGGCGCCGGAGCCCCCGGCCGCGCCGCTGCCGCCCGGCGGCTTCGTCGAGACGGTCTGGGCGCCGATCCGCGACCTGCTCGCCCGGCTCGGCCCCCTGGCGGTGCCGGTGCTCGCGCTGGTCGCGGGCTTCCGGATGCCCGGCTACGTGTCGAGCACCATGGCGATCCCGCTGTTCAAGACGCTGGGCTACACCAACACCGACATCGCCACGGTGACCAAGCTGTTCGGCTTCTGGATCGCGCTCGGCGGCACCTTCCTGGCGAGCGCCATCATCCCGCGGATCGGCATGATGGCGAGCCTCCTGATCGGCACCGTGGCGGCCTCGGCCTCGCATCTGGCGCTCGCCTATCTCGCCTGGCACGGCGGCCATGGCGGGGCGGCGTTCTGGACCTTCGCGGTCACGGTCGGGATCGACGGCTTCGCCTACGCCTTCGCGTCGATCGTGCTGATCACCTACATGTCGCGCCTCGCGGCCACCGAGCACGCGGCGAGCCAATACGCCCTGCTGACCTCGCTCTGCGCCCTGCCGGGCAGCCTGCTCGCCGGGCTCTCGGGCTTCGTCATCGAGCAGACCGGGTTCACGTGGTTCTTCGTCGGCACCGCCCTGATCGGCGTGCCGGTGGCCCTGCTCTGCCTCCTGGTCGCCCGGCGGCACGGACCCATGGAGGCGCCGGCCGCGTGAGCGCGCCGGTCCTGCTCAGTCTTCGCAGGCCGCCGACGGGTGTTCGGTCGGTTGTTCTGGAGTTCCCGGCGGCGTCGACGGGTGTTCCAGGCCGGCCCGCCGCGCCGCGTCGGGTCTTTAGCCAAGATTAACCATGGGGATGCCTAATGGGCTGGACGGTTGATGTCCTCCCCAGACGGGCAACCCAGGCCACGTGCGCGGAAAAAGCCTCCGCGGGCGAACGGCGACGGCTGCCGGGTGGGGAAGCGCGTACGCGAGTTCCCGCATGGCCCAGGTTGCGTATTCCCGACCCGCGTACCGCGACGCGGCCCCGATGCCGGCCTTTGCCCTGGCGCCCTATCCGCGTCTGGCCTACGAGGCGCCCGACGCGCCGCCGACCCGGGCTCCCTACCCGAGCGCCATGCGGCGCGCCCGCCGCCGCGCCCGGCTGACGGCGCTGATCTCCCTGGCCGCCCTGTCCATGGCCGGCTGGACCGTGCTGACCCTGCCGCACGGGCTGCCGATCAGCTGGAACCCGCCCGCCCCGGTGGCCGAGGCGCAGCCCGCCCCCGAATCCCGGCCCGCGCCGCGTCCGAGCATCGCCTGGATGCTCGATCCGAGCCCGGCGCTTGGCTCCGGCGCCGCCACGGCCTTCGGGGCGCCGCCCCCGGCCGCATCCTTCCAGGTCGCGATGGCCGAGCCGTCCCCGGCCGTCCGGGAGATCGCCCAGCGGGTCGCCCGGAAGGTGGTCCAGGCCCGGATGGCGTCGGTCGAGCCGGCCCCGGCTCCCGCCGTGCAGGCCCCCATCATCCAAGCCCCTGTCGTGCAGGCCGCCGCCGTGCCGCCCAGGGCGGCCGCGCCGGTCCGGGTCGCCGCCGCCGAGCCGACGCCCGCGGCCCTCGCGCCGAGCCTCGTCCCGCTGCCGGTCGCCCGTCCGTCCGAGCTGCGGCGCCCGGCCGTGACCCCGGCGCCCCGGGTCGCGGCCCGCCCCCTGCCCCGCACCCGCGACGTGTTCCGCGCCGCCATGGCGGAGGAGCCGTCCTTCCTCGAGAAGCTGTTCGGCGTCGGCGCCGCCGCGCCCCGGGCCGAGTCGCGCCAGGCGCTGGCCTATGCCAGCCCGGACGCCCTGCCCCAGGAGGCGCCGCGCACCCGGATCAGCGCGGCCCCGGAATCCGTGGCCGGAACCGCCGTCTACGACATCACCGCCCGCACCGTGACCCTGCCCTCCGGCGAGGTGCTAGAGGCCCATTCCGGCCTCGGCGAGGCCATGGACGATCCGCGCTACGTCCACCTGCGCATGCGCGGCTCGACGCCCCCCGGCACCTACGACCTGACCGAGCGCGAGCGCTTGTTCCACGGGGTCCGGGCGATCCGCCTCAACCCGGTGGGCGGCAGCCGCGCGATCCACGGCCGCGACGGCCTGCTCGCCCACACCTACATGCTGCGCCAGCCCGGCGCCTCGAACGGCTGCGTCTCGTTCCGCGACTACAACCGCTTCCTGCAGGCGTTCCTGCGGGGCGAGGTCCGCCGCCTGGTGGTGGTGGCCGGCAGCCGCGGCGACTTCTTCGGCAGCCGGGTCGGCATGGTCGACCGCCCGGGCCGGCGGGGTTGATCTGACGTATGCCGGATAGAGCGGAGCGCGTATCGGCACGCCCGCGCGGCGCTTGAGCGAAGCTGAACGCCGCCGCCCCGAAAGGAACGTGCGGAGTTCGGTTGAGGCGGGGCTGCCCCGAAAGTCCGAGGCTGCCCGCACGGCCCGCGCCTTTACGCGCCCGCCCAAGCCTGCCTTAACGGGGCCAGACGCCAGCCCTGACAAGAGGCACCCGATGAAACTGCCCCGCCGCTTCTTCCAGCCCCTCGCCACCGGCGCGCCGGCCCCGTTCCGCGAGCTGCCGGTGCGGCTGGAGCGGATGATCCACTTCGTCCCGCCCCACAACGACAAGGTCCGCGCCCGGGTGCCCGAGCTCGCCGGCACCGTCGACGTGGTGCTGGGCAACCTGGAGGATGCGGTCCCGGCCGACCAGAAGGAGGCGGCCCGCAAGGGCTTCGTCGCCATGGCGCAGGCGACCGATTTCGCCGCCACCGGCACCGGCCTCTGGACCCGGATCAACGCCCTCAACTCGCCCTGGATCTTGGACGACCTGTTCACGATCGTGGCCGAGGTCGGGAGCAAGCTCGACGTCGTGATGGTGCCCAAGGTCGAGGGGCCCTGGGATATCCACTATGTCGACCAGCTGCTCGCCCAGCTCGAGGCCCGGCACGGGGTGACCAAGCCGATCCTGATCCACGCGATCCTGGAGACCGCCGAGGGTGTCGCCAATGTCGACGCCATCGCGTCGGCCTCGCCGCGGATGCACGGCATGAGCCTCGGCCCGGCCGATCTCGCGGCGTCGCGCGGCATGAAGACCACCCGGGTCGGCGGCGGCCACCCGGATTACCGGGTGCTCAGCGATCCCGCGGGCGACGCCCCCCGGGCCACGGCCCAGCAGGACCTCTGGCACTACACCATCGCCAAGATGGTCGATGCCTGCATGGCCAACGGCCTCAAGGCGTTCTACGGCCCGTTCGGCGACTTCTCCGACGGCGATGCCTGCGAGGCGCAGTTCCGCAACGCCTTCCTGATGGGCTGCGCCGGCGCCTGGACGCTGCATCCGAGCCAGGTGGCGATCGCCAAGCGGGTTTTTGCGCCCGACCCCGCCGAGGTCGCCTTCGCGGCCCGCATCGTCGCCGCGATGCCCGACGGCACCGGCGCCGTGATGCTCGACGGCAAGATGCAGGACGACGCCACCTGGAAGCAGGCCAAGGTCATCGTCGACCTCGCCAAGCTGGTTGCCGCGAAGGATCCGGAGCTGGCGGCGGTGTATCAGCTGGGGTAGCGCGCGGGGGGCGACGCGCGCCATCCGGAATTCAAGGTCGGCACGGCCCGGCGATACTCGTTCAGAAGGAGGCGCGGGTCCCCTCTCCCGTGCGGGAGAGGGACAGGGTGAGGGGGCAGGTCTTTCCGGATAGGGCAGGTCCCTCACCCCAACCCTCTCCCGCACGGGAGAGGGGGCGCCTCGCGGTTTTCAGACATGAATGCGCCTCCAATCCGTCTATGGAGGCGAGAGCACCCGCGCGCGTGAGAGCGCGGTATCATCCGGTCGATTCGGTGCCGTGCCGTTGAGACGACCCGGTGAGCAAGTCGATCCCGCGTGCCCGCCATCTCCGCCGGAACCAGACGACCGCCGAGGCCAAGCTCTGGCGCGTCCTGCGGAACCGTGCGCTCAACGGCTGGAAGTTCCGCCGCCAGTATCCGATCGACCGCTTCATCGTCGATTTCGCCTGTGTCGAGGCGAGGCTCGTGGTGGAAGTCGATGGCGCAACGCATTCGACCGAGCGAGAGCGTCTCTACGACGCGGCACGCGCGCGGATCATTGAGGCCTGCGGTTTTGCCCTGCTGCGCATCCTGAATGCCGACATCCACCAGGATCTCGACGGTGTGCGCGAGACTATCTGGGCTGCCCTCCCGTCCGACGATCCGGTGTGACGCCCCTCACCCCCCGAACCGCGCCCGATAATCCTGCGGCGTCGCCGCGACGTGCCGCAAAAAGCTGCGCCGCAGGGTCTCCTCGGAGCCGAAGCCGCAGGTCCGGGCGATGCGCTTCACCGGCTGCGCGGTCTCGGCCAGCGCCCGCCGCGCCGCCTCGATCCGCAGGCGTTCCACGGCCCTGGCCGGGGTGAGGCCGGTCGCCGCCCGGTAGTGCCGGCTGAGGCTGCGCGCGCTCATCCCGGCGGCCTCCGCCAGGACCGGGAGCGAGAGATCCCCCGCCAGGTTGTCGGCGATAAAGGCGTGGAGCGCCCCGAAGCGGTCCTCCGCGGCCTGCAGGGCCAGGGCCGCACTGAACTGCGCCTGCCCGCCGGGACGCTTCAGGAACATCACGAGGTGGCGCGCCACCGCCAGGGCGAGGTCGCGGCCGAGATCGGCCTCCACCAAAGCGAGCGCCAGGTCGATCCCCGCGGTGACGCCCGCCGAGGTCCAGACCGGGCCGTCCTGCACGAAGATCGGGTCGGGCTCGACCCGGGCCAGCGGGTAGCGCCGGGCCAGGGCGCCGCAATGCTTCCAGTGGGTCACGGCCCGCCGTCCGTCCAAAAGCCCGGCGGCCCCGAGCAGGAAGGCCCCGGTGCAGACCGAGGCGACCCGGCGCGCCTGCCCGGCCCGGTCCCGCGCCCAGCCCACCAGCGCCGGGTCGGCGCAAGCCGCCGTGACCCCGGGGCCGCCCGCGACGATCAGGGTGTCCACCGGCGCGTCGTGCTCCGGCAGAGGGTCGGCCACCAGGCGCAGCCCGGCCGAGGCGGTGAGCACCCCGTTGCCGGCCGCGATCACCCGCGGCGCGTAGGGCGCGAGCCCGTCGCTCAGGTCGTTGGCCGTGGCGAAGACCTGAAGCGGCCCGGCCACGTCGAGGAGCTGCACCGCCGGGAAGGCCAGCAGCTCCACGGGACGCGGTGCTTGTGGCGGGAAACGAGGGGTCTTTGGCATCTCGGCCAGAGTTTGGCCCTGCCGGGTCCGCTTGTCCACGGCATGGGGCTCTTCGGCCCGAAAGAGGATTATGAATTCAGTGGAGCTGCCCAAACGCGTAAATTTGCAGATGTATGTTGGCGGCAGTCAACATCCGCAGATGGGGCTTTGGCAAGGTACTTCTTGGGCTTGCCGTCTTCTGTTGACCTAGGTTGATGTTTATGTTCTGATCAGAAGGCAGAAATTTGCGGTTTATTATCAGTGTCTCCGAATTGGCCGGGTTTGATGTAAAAACATCAAAATATTGCTCGTGAGCATTTAATCGCGAGAGATTTTTGGCCGCGGCAAGATTCGCGTCCGATCTGTAGTTATAGTCGGTAATGAACAAATATATGGCCATGATTTCGTAGTGAAGTCATGAGATAACTAGCTTTTATTGATCAAACTCAGGCGGCGACGACCGATCAGCTCGATAGAGGCGTGACATGATTTCCGCAGTTACTTCGTCCTCGGCGGCCCTGACCATCCTGAAGACGGAGGTGTGGCCGCAAACGGCGCACGCGCAGCAGGAGCATGATTCGCTTCGTCAGTCGCTTGATCCCAGGTCGATCTATCAGCTGCCGGCGCAATCGCTCGATGGCCTGTTGCAGGTGCGCGCCCAACTCCGGCGGGACCAAGTGCTGGAACCGCAGGCTCAGCAGGGCGTGGTCTCGAATTCCAGCAAGGGCACGCCGGGGCAGTCGAGCATGCTTGGGTGGATGAACAAGGGCACGCCCGTGCACTTTTCGTATTTGGACGATTGGAACGAGCAGATGAAGAGCCTGAAGGCTCGTTCAACCGAACCCTTGAACAGCTCGCTGATGCCGTGGAACTCGCCCGATGTCATTCAGCAACTGAAAGATATGGACGCACATGCCATCCATTCAGATGCGCGCGAACGTGAACTACGCGCGAGCGATGAGGCAATCTACAAATCTATGGCCGAGACACCGACGGAAGACGTGGTGCAGATAAAAGCCCTGGGCGGCGAGATCTGGTACGAGCGGAGCCAGACCTACGATCAAATCAGCGACAAAGAATTCTTTCGGAATATCAAAAATCAAGTTCTGTACGGACCCGAGCTGACTGATCCAATCGATCCGTCAAACCAGACGGCTCACGCTCTATTGAACGGTACGGCTCAAATCATACGAGCTTCAAAATTTCAGGAATTGCAGTATAAATCTACAGAATACATTACTTATGCTTTGGATAATCGTGATAATAAATACAAATGGATCGGTGGGTTGTCTAATTCAGATTACAATCAGGCTTACCTGCACGATCTGGAGAAAAAAAGCCCTGGCATGGAAGTGAGTTACATCATCTGGGCCCATGGCGATGCGGCGTTTATCTTGTCTCCCAAGACCACTTCCGCCACCTCAGCCTCCACCGCCGTTGGCAGGCGCAACGCCACCGAGACTGGCACGAAGCCTACGAGTATCGCCGCGCCTTAGAAATCAGCGCAAGCCGTTCGCCCCGGCTGTCCGCGGGCGCGGCCCGGCCACGTCGAGGAGCTGCACCGCCGGGAAGGCCAGCAGCTCCACGGGACGCGGCGCCTGTGGCGAGAAACGAGGGGTCTTTGGCATCTCGGCCAGAACGTGCCGCGGTAAGGTCTCCCTGTCCAGCACGGAGGCCCCGCATGATTCCCCCCGAAACTCATCTGCAGATCGGCTCGCTGCTGTTCGAGGGGCTCGACCAGATCGACCTCACCGGCCCGTTCGAGGTGCTGTCGCGGATCCCCAATTCCACCTACCGGATCTACGGGCCGACCGTGGATCCGGTGCGCGACGTGCGCGGCCTCCGGATCACCCCCGACGCCACCCTGGCGGAGGCGCCGCGCCTCGACGTGCTGCACATCCCTGGCGGCCAGGGCCAGGAGGCGCTGATGCGGGACGCGGCCGTGCTCGGCTGGATCCGCAGCCAGGCCGCGGGGGCTTCGCACGTCTTCTCGGTCTGCACCGGCGCGCTGCTGGTCGGGGCGGCCGGGCTGCTGGTCGGGCGCCGGGCCACGACCTACTGGAACGCGGTCCACCTGCTGCCCTGGTTCGGGGCGGAGGCGGTCGATGCGCGGGTGGTGATCGACCGCGCCGAGGACGGCCGCACCTGGCTGTTCGCCGCCGGCGTCACCGCCGGGATCGACGGCGCGCTCCGGCTCGCGGCCGAGCTGCGCGGCGACGATGCCGCCCGGGCGATCCAGCTCGGCATGCAATACGCCCCGGAGCCGCCCTTCGACAGCGGCACCCCGCGCAGCGCCCCGCCGGCGATCGTGGCGCAGATCCGGGCGGCGACGGCCGGCCTCACCGCCCGACGCGAGGCCACCGCCCGGGCGATCGCGGCCGAGCTCGGCATCCCGGCCCCGTGACCGGCCGAATCACAGTTCGGTCACCGGGAGATGACGACGGCCCGGTGACACGCCCCGGCATCGGGCCTATCTGTCCGCTCTGGACGGACAGAGTCATGACGGACGTAACCCTGAGAACCGCAAAATTCGCGATCGGTGCGGTGGTGCGCCACCGGATCTACCCGTTCCGGGGCATCGTGTTCGACGTCGATCCGGTCTTCGACAACACCGAGGAATGGTGGCTGGCGATCCCCGAGGAAGTCCGGCCGCGCAAGGACCAGCCGTTCTACCACCTGCTCGCCGAGAACGCCGAGACCGAGTACGTCGCCTACGTCTCCGAGCAGAACCTCCTGCCCGACACGTCCGGCGAGGCCCTGCGCCATGCCGGCATCGCCGAGATGTTCGAGCGCGACGGGGCCGGCGGCTACCGCATGCGCGACCGCGTCCGGAACTGACTCGTCGAAGCGACGGCTCTGACCCGGGCCGGTCTGCGCAGAGCACGCGACGGGGGCCGCGGCCCGTCTTCGAAGGCAAGCGGTGATCCCCCGCCTTCCGGGCTCAGGCTTCCGTGACCCTGTGCGCCCCCGCGCAGCCTGCCAACGCCCAGTCCCGGGTTCCCAAAGGGCGAGCCCTTCGGCGGGGATCGGGGCGGAGCCCCGAGGCGAGCGCCCACGAAAAAGGGGCCGAACCTCCCGGTCCGACCCCCCGATCGCATTCTGGTGAGGCCTTACTTGGCCGCCGGAGCCGGCGTGGCAGCGCCGTTCGCCGGGGCCGCACCGCCCTGCTGCTCGAGCTTCTTGCGCATGTCCTCGCTGCGCTTCTCCAGCTCGGCCTGGAGCTTCTTCTGCTGCTCTTCCAAGACCTTCGGGTCGATCGCCGGGCCGTCGAAGGCCTTGCCGAAGCCGGCCAGCGGCACCGCGAAGGTGACCTCGCGCTGGGTCTGGTTCTGGACCGAGACGTTGAGGGTCGTGCCCTTCTTCATGGCGGCGATGACGCCGGCATCGACGCCGCCGGCCTCGGCGAAGCAGCCGTTCGGGAAGCAGACCGCGAAGCGGCCCGGCGTGGCGGCCTGGCCGTCGACGTTGAAGCGGATGCCCGGCTGCAGCAGCAGGCCGAGCGGCAGCAGGTAGCGCACCACGCGCACCTCCTGCTTCTGGGCGGCGTTCTTCATCTCGTAGACCGCCACGGCCAGCACGGGCTGGCCCTGGTCGGACACGAAGTCGCGCGTGGTGTAGCAGATGTCGGTGCCGGAGCCCTGGTCCTTGCCGCAGACCTTGGTCCAGTCGGCCTGGCTCGGCTCGGACTTCACGGCCACGATCTGCGGGCCGGTCTGGGCGGCGGCGCCGGCGGGCGTGTTGGCGGCCGGGGTGTTCGGCGCGGCGGGGGCGGGAGCGGTCGGCGCGGGGGCGGCGGGCTTCTTCGCCTGGGCGAGCACCGGGGCGGCTGCGAGGCCGAGGCCCGCGAGGCCGAGGAGGGCGGCGCGTGCCAGCGTCGCGGGGCGGGTGAAGGACATCGGCTCTGACCCCTATGGAGAAACGTGGTGTGGCTTGCGGAATGCGGAGCCGGCCTGACGGGCTGGTCCGCCGGACCACCGGATGCGCAGCGCCGTGGCGTGCCTCCCGGGGCTCCGGATGAATCGGTCCGACCATCGGGCGGGGATGGGCGCCGGTTGCGCGCATCCCTCGCCCCGGCGACCGGGCGGCCTGCCTGTCCCCTCCGAATGAGGCGAAGGCATGACACCGCGGCACCGAGCGCCCCTCGGGGAACCCCGTGCCGCAGCCGGCCCCCGATAGGCCTGCGCCTCTCCCGCTGCAAGCGCGACGTCGCCCGGCCGCGCCCTCGAACCAAGCGGCCGGCCATCCGTGGCGACGACAGCCTCGCTCAAGTGAACGGGTCTTAGCTGGGGGTTAACCATAGTCGGCCGACCATGCGGGTGGATCTGCAGTGTGGGAGGGGGGCGGATTGAGCGCGTTCGCGGTGGCGGAGAGGACGGCCGACGCCGCGCCGGATGCGTCCGCGCGGTCCGGCGGCCTGTCGGCCAGCCTGTTCGCGGCGGCCCGGACCGGCCCGCAGCGCACGGCGCTGCGTGATTCGGGGGACCGGGTGGCCTGGTGCGGGCGCCCGCCGATCACCTGGACCTACGCGGCCGCGGCCGAGATCGTCGGCCGCCTCGCCCGCGGGATCGGCGCGTGGCGGCTGCCCGCCGGCAGCCGGGTCGGCCTGTGGTTCTCCGGCGGCGCCGAATCGGCCCTCGCCCACCTGGCCGTCGAGGCGGCCGGCCACCTCCCCTGCCCGATGCCCGCCCTCTGGGATGCCGACCAGCTCTCGGCCGGGATCGCGTCCGCCGGCCTGGTCACGGTGCTGACGGAGGGCCGCCGCGGCGCCCGCCGCCCGGCCGAGGATCTCGCCCGCGCGGCCATGGGCCATTTCGGCCTGCGCTACCTTGCGGCCTTCGGTCCGGGCATTCCGGACGGCGTGATCAGCCTCGACGCGATGGCCCTGGAGCGCGGGATCGTCGAGCCCGTGGCGAGCCTCGGCCTCGTGACCTTCGCGGCGGGCGATCCGGCCCGGCCGGTCTACCGCAGTGCGGCGGCGCTCGCGGCGGCGATCGAGGCCCATCTCGACACCCTCCCGGTGACGGCGGACGAGCGGATCCTGACGCTCCTGCCGGCCCACGACCTGCGCGGCCTGGTGACCGGCCTCGGCGCGGCGCTCGCGGCCGGCGCCAGCCTCGAGACCGTGATTCCCTTCGACGAGGCCGGCTTCCGGGCCGGCCTGATGCGGCCGGTTCCGACCCGGCTCGTGGTCCCGTCCCTGATCGAGGCGGCGCTCGCGGCCATGCCCCTCCCCTGGACCGTGCGGGCCCTCAACGTGATCCACCGGGCGCCCGCGCGCGCGATCGTGAGCGCGGCCCCCGAATCGCCCGGGGCGCGCCGCCTCGATTCGCTGGTCTTCGACGAGGATGTGGTCCTCACGCGACCGGGCGGGCGCGACCTCGCCGCGACCCTGGCCCACCCGGACCGGGCGCCCCTGCCCCGGGCGCTCCTCGATCTCGCGATCCTGGATCCCGGCGGCGGGCTGGCAGGCCCGCTGGTCTATCGCGGCCTGGCCTGCGCCACGGCGGCACTCCCCCGCGGCGGCATCCCGGAGCTGGAGGTCGAGGCGTGGCGGGACTCGGGCTGTCGGCCGATCCTGTCCGACGGGGTCGTAACCGGGGTGGAGACAGCCTGAACGGCGGCCTTTCGTCGGTTCATCCGGCGCTCAGGCGTGGCAGATAATCTCGCAAGCGCACATGACGGGACGGATCCGATCCGCGCCTTCGTGGGTTTCGCTTCGGATTGTGGTTCTGGCTATCTTCCCAAGCCACGCTTCATGAGGTACCGCTCAAGCCTATGGGTGCGCTGCAACAAGTGCTCGTGGTCGATGACGGCGTCCGCGCCGTGGACCGGTCCCTTTCGGGCGAGCTGGCCAACCTCGGCTACGCAAGTGTCACCGCCTCGATGGAGGCGGCGGACGATGTCCTGGCCGTGATCGCCCGCCCGGCGGCGGTGCTGCTCCAGGCTCCGACCCGTCGCGATCCCGCCTATGCCCGCCGCGCCGCACGCCTGCGCGGCCAGCTGCGCGACCGCGGTATCCCGGTCATCCTGATCGGCGACGCCGCCGAGGGCCGGGCCGGCGGCCCGGTGGACCTCGCCACCCGCCTCGGCGCCTACGTGGCAGCCCAGCCGGACCTCTAGAACGCGTTCCTCAACGGACGCCGCGCCACGTCATTGCGGGCACAGCGAAGCGACCCAGGGCCGCGCGCGGTTGCCCGAATCGTGGCGCATCACCGGGTCGCTTTGCTGCGCTCGCGATGACGGCCCAGGATGGCACGCCCGAACGATCGGGTCCGATGCCGCCGAGGCCGGTCCAGCGCCCACCGAGAGAACGCGCTCAGCGCGCCCCGCGCATCAGTTCCGGCGCGCCGAGCCGCGGCAGCACGCCCTCGCGCATCACCACCCGCCGGAGCGGGCCGAGATACGACATCGCCAGCAGCCCGAGGCCCCGGAGCGCGTCGACCGGGACGAGATCCGTGAGCAGGCTGCGGTTCAGGAGATCGACCGCAGCGGTGCGGGCGGCGGCATCGAGGCGCCGGCTGCGGGCGTAGCCGTCGAGCACCGGCCGGGTACCGGGATCGCGGCCGTCCCGGGCCGCGGCCACCAGCGCGTCGCGCAGGGCGGCGGCGTCGCGCAGGCCGAGATTGAGCCCCTGCGCGCCGATCGGCGGGAAGACGTGGGCCGCCTCGCCGACCAGGGCCAGGCGCTGCGCCACCGGGCTCGACACCGAGAGGCCGCGCATCGGCACGAGGCCCCGGGGGCCGTCGACCCGCATCGCGCCCAGCATCGCCCGGGCCTGCCGCTCCACCGCCTGGCCCAGAGCCGCGTCGTCGAGCGCCGCCAGCCGACGCGCCGCGCCCTCCCCGGTGACCCAGACCAGGCTCGACCGGTATCCGCCCGGCAGCGGCACCAGGGTGAACGGGCCGGAGCGGGTGTGGAACTCGGTGGAGACGTCCCGGTGCGGGCGGTCATGCGCCAGGATCGTGGTGATGGCGCTCTGCGGGTAGGTCCAGTCGCGCACGCGCACGCCGCTGGCGGCCCGCAGCGGGGACCGCGCCCCGTCGGCGCCGACCACCAGCTTGGCCGCGACCGTGCCGCCATCCGCCAGGGTCAGGCGCGCGACCGCCTCGCCGGGGGCGGCCCCGGCGGCATCCGCCTCGACCAGGGTGAGATTTTTTTGGGTGCGGGCGCGGACCCGCAGGCTCTCGACCAGGCGGGCGCTCTCGACGTTCCAGCCGAAAGCGTCGAGCCCGATCTCGGCGGCCTGGAAGCGCACCGGCGGCGGCCGGAACAGGCTGCCGGTGTCGTCGATGATCTGCAGGGTGCAGAGCGGGCTCGCATGCGGGGCCACGGCCTCCCAGGCGCCCAGGGCCCCCAGGAACCGCACCGACCCGTCGAGCAGCGCAACCGTGCGCCCGTCCGCCACGGGGGCGTGGCGGCCGACCAGGGCCGTCCGGATGCCGGCCTGGGCGCTCGCCAGGGCGGCAGCGAGCCCCGCGGCCCCCGCGCCCACCACGGCGACGTCGAATGCTGCCCCTTCGCCCCTGCTGCCCTGCACGATTGCTCACCCGTTCCCGTGCCGATTCCGCTGCCCGGCCCGTGTTTCCTATCTGAGCTTTCCGGTATCCCTGCCAAGCCCGATCCGCGAAGGCCACAGCGCCGCAGCCCGGAGCAGAGCCTGCCGGTGCCTCAAGCCTCGGCTTCTCTTGTCTGTCCCAGCGCGCCCCTCACCCGAGGAAGGCTAAGAGTTCCGAAAGCACCTCGTCCGGCCGCTCCTCCTGCAGCGTGTGGCCGCAATCGAGTGCCCGGCCCGAGACGTCGGTGGCCTTCTCGCGCCAGGTCTCCAGCACGTCGTAGGTCTGGCCGACCGTGCCCTGCGCGCCCCAGAGCGCGAGCAGCGGCGCCGTGATCCGCGCCTCCGAATCGGCCGCGTCGTGCTCCAGGTCGATGCCCGCCGCCGCCCGGTAATCCTCGCAGATCGCGTGGCGGCAGGCCGGGTCGCCGTAGCAGCGCAGGTACTCGGCGAAGAGGTCCGGCGGCGTCGAGCCCGGGGTCTTGGACTGGCCCTCGATGTGGTGGCGCAGGAAATATTCCGGATCCGCCCCGATCAGCCGCTCCGGCAGGGGATGGGGCTGGATGAAGAAGAACCACCAGAAATACCGGGTGGCGAAGGCCTTGTCGGTGCGGGCGTACATCGTCGCCGTGGGGGCGATGTCGAACAGCGCGAGGCGCTCGACCCGCTCCGGATGGTCCAGGGCCAGGCGGTGGGCGACGCGTCCGCCGCGGTCGTGGCCGACGAGCGCGAACCGGTCGTGGCCCAGCGCCCGCATCACCGCCACCGCATCCGCCGCCATGGCGCGCTTGGCGTAGGCCGCGTGGCGCTCGCCGCCCGGGGGCTTGTCCGAATCGCCGTAGCCGCGCAGGTCCATCGCCACGACCGTGCGGCGTTCGGCCAGGCGCGGGGCGACGTGCAGCCAGGTCGACAGGGTCTGCGGGTGGCCGTGCAGCAGCAGGACCGGCGGCCCGGAGCCGCCGGAGCGCGCATGGATGGTCACGCCCGGCGCGGTCTCGATCCGGTGCCGGTCGAAGCCCGGCAGGAAATCCGTCGTCATGCGGTCGGTCGCCTCCGTGCCCTGCGCCCGTGTACCTTCCGCCGCACTGGCGCGCCGGGATGCACCGGATGATAAGGCGCCTCCGGCAGGATGTCCGCCGAGCCACCATGACAGATGCACGCGCGACTCAGGACGCCGCCCTCCGGGACGCGGCCGTGAACGACCCGGACGCCGAGGCGCCGGAGGGCGAGGCCGTCCGCGCGCCGCTGCTGCGCCCGAGCATCCTCGACCCGCTGTTCGCCCCGGTCCGGGCCCTGCCGGGCGTCGGCCCCAAGATGGCGCCGCTGATCGAGAAGCTGCTCGGCACGCCGGAGCGGGAGGCCCGGGTGGTGGACCTGCTGTTCCACCTGCCCCAGGGCGGCGTCCCGCGCCGGCTCATGGGCTCGGTCAGCGAGGCGCCCGTGGGCGAACCGGTGACCGTCGGGGTCACCGTGGTGGCGCACCGCCCGGCCCAGATCGGGTCGGGCAAGCGCCCGCACCGGGTGCTGGTGGAGGATTCCACCGGCGACATCTCCCTGGTGTTCTTCGGCATGCCTCGGGCCCGGGTGGAGAAGATGCTGCCGCTGGGCGCGCATCGCTACATCACCGGCCGGATCGACCTGTGGGACGGCACCCGCCAGATGGTCCACCCGTCCCGGATCGTGGACGAGGCGGGGCTCGCCGAGCTGCCCGCCGTCGAGCCGATCTACGGCGCCACCGAGGGGCTGACCTCCCGGGCGATCAACAAGCTCGCGGTGGCGGCCCTGGAGCGCCTGCCGATCCTGCCCGAATGGCAGGACCCGGCCTGGCTGGAGAGAAACCGCTTCCCCGCCTTCGCGGATGCCCTGCGCGTCGAGCACCGCCCCGAGGAGCCCCTCCCGAAGGCCGAGGACCCGCTCCAGCCGCCCCCCGCCACCCCCGCAAGGCGGCGTCTGTCCTACGACGAGCTGCTCGCCTCGCAGCTGGCGCTGGCCCTGATGCGCGCCCGCCAGCGGCGCAAGCCCGGCCGGGTCAATGCCGGCGACGGCGCCTTGAGCAGCCGAATCCAGGCCGCCCTGCCCTTCGCGCTCACCGGCGCCCAGGCCCGGGCGGTGGCGGAGATCCGCGCGGATCTCGCGGCGCCGCGTCGGATGCTGCGCCTGCTCCAGGGCGATGTCGGCTCGGGCAAGACCGCGGTGGCCTTGCTGGCCATGGCCTCGGCCGTGGAGGCCGGGCGCCAGGCCGCCCTGATGGCCCCCACCGAGATCCTGGCCCGGCAGCATTTCGAGCGGCTGCAGCCGCTGGCCGGCGGTCTGCGTCTGCGCCTGATGACCGGCCGCGACCGGGCCGCGGAGCGCAAGAGCACGCTGGCCGCCCTCGCGGCGGGCGAGATCGACATCCTGGTCGGCACCCACGCCCTGTTCCAGGAGGCGGTGACGTTCCGGGACCTCGGCCTCGCCGTCGTGGACGAGCAGCACCGGTTCGGGGTCCACCAGCGCCTGGCGCTCGGCGCCAAGGGCGAGGCGGTCGACTTCCTGGTCATGACCGCGACGCCGATCCCGCGCACCCTGGCGCTGACCTTCTTCGGCGACATGGACGTCTCGGTCCTCGACGAGAAGCCCGCCGGCCGCCAGCCGATCCGCACCATCACCCTGCCGACCGAGCGGATCGACGAGGTGGTGGCCGGTCTCGCCCGGGCGATCGCCACGGGCGAGCGGGTCTACTGGATCTGCCCGCTGGTCGAGGAATCCGAGTTCATCGACCTCGCCGCCGCGGCCGAGCGGTTCGACGACCTGAAGCAGCATTTCGGCGACGCGGTCGGGCTGATCCACGGCAAGATGCCGGGCCCCGAGAAGGACGCCGCCATGGCCCGCTTCGCCGCCGGGGAGACCAAGGTCCTGGTCTCGACCACGGTGGTCGAGGTCGGGGTCGACGTGCCCGAGGCGACCATCATGGTGATCGAGCATGCCGAGCGGTTCGGGCTGGCGCAGCTGCACCAGCTCCGGGGCCGGGTCGGGCGCGGCTCCAAGGCGTCCTCGTGCCTGCTGCTCTACCGGGGACCGCTCGGCCAGGTGGCCCGGGCGCGGCTCGAGATGATGCGCGACAGCGAGGACGGCTTCCGCATCGCCGAGGCCGACCTGAAGCTGCGCGGCGAGGGCGAGGTGCTGGGCACCCGCCAGTCGGGCCTCGCGGCCTTCCGGCTGGCGCGGCTCGAGAGCGACGGCGACCTGCTGGAGGCTGCCCGGGACGACGCCCGGATGATCGTCGAGCGCGATCCCGGCCTGAAGAGCCCGCGCGGGAAGGCGCTTCGGGTGCTGCTCTACCTGTTCGAGCGCGACGCCGCGATCCGGCTGATCGGGGCCGGCTGACCGGGCCTTTCCTGAACGGCGCCGTTCAGGAAAGCGCGTCGTTCAGGAAAGCACCACCCGTCCATGTGCGCTGGAGAACATGCCGGACAAAACCGCCGCCTGATGCACGGCAGGCACGCCCTGCCAAGAAAGGCCATATTTGTCAGGTGTTTGCATGTGGGGCCGCGTGCTTCGGGGCCGGCTCGGAGGGGGCGGGAAAGCGCGTAGGCAAGGGCCTTGACCTTGCATCAGCCACAATCTTCCCTTAACTGCAGATGAACGAATGGCCCGGTAAGCCGGGACATCACGGACGAATCTGGAGGACGGACATGTCGAACGGACTGTTCCAAAACCTGCCGGGCTCCCACGAGATGGCCGGTATCCAAGCCCTACCGACCGAGCCCTGGCTGCTGCCGATCTCGGATGGCGCCGCCGCGGCGGTGACGAAGACGTCGGAGGATCTGCAGGCCGCCGTCCGGCGGGCCGCGCGTCCCTTCTGGCTGGCCGCCAACGGGCTCTGCATCGCGCTGGGCCTGGCCCTGACGATCCAGTGCACCACCGGTTGGAGCCCGACCCCGACCCGCAGCGCCGTGACGGTTGCCCAGGCGACGCCGCCGACCATCGCGCCGCAGACGGCGTCGCTGCAGCGCTGACGCGCGGATCACGCGACCGAGGTTTCAGGGCCGTCCCGCATTGCGGGGCGGCCCTTTCCTTTGGCGGTCACGCGTCCTGCGGCTCCCGCTGGGCCGCCGGGTCGCCCGCCTGCTGCGCCGCGCGCAGGGACGCCGCCATGGCGTGCAGGCGGCCCTGCGGGTCCTCCGGCTGGATCACGCCCGCCGACATCACCAGCTTGGCCGCGTCGTCGACGCTGATATGCACCTCCACCACGGCGGAGCGCGGCAGGTAGAAGAAGAAGCCCGTGGTCGGGTTGGGGGCGCAGGGCAGGAACACCCCGACCATCTCGTCCGCCCCGGCCGCGTTCCGGGCCTGGAGCGCGCCCTCGACCTCCGGGGATGCGGGGGCCGACAGGAACACCACCGACCACGTGCCCTTCACCGGGAACTCGACCAGGCCGACCGTGCGGAACGAGGTGCCGTTGGCCGAGAACAGGGTCTCGAAGATCTGGCGCAGGCCCTTGTACAGGCCGGAGATCACCGGGGTCCGGGCCAGCAGCACCTCGCCGAACTCGATCACCGAGCGGCCGACCAGGTTGGCCGTCAGGAAGCCCAGCAGCGTCACCGCCAGGAACGCGATGACGAGGCCCAGCCCCGGGATCGAGAACGGCAGGTAATGGTCCGGCAGGTAGCTCGCCGGCACCAGCGGCTTCACGAAGGAATCGATCAGCGCGATGAACCACCACGTGATGTAGGCGGTGATCGCCAGCGGGCCGGCCACGATGATGCCGGTGAGGAAATAGGTGCGCAGTCGCCCCCGCGCGCTGACCCGCGTCTTCGGGGTGGCGGGGCCGGGCGCGGATGCGTCGGGCTCGGGAGCCTGAATCGGCGGGGAACTCGGCGCCACGGGTGCCCTCTCGGCCGCTCGATGCGCGGCGATCCTGCCCGGGGGCGATCGAGCCCCCGAGGGCACAGGTAGCGGCTGCGCTTGCCCGCCTCAAGGGCGGCCCGATCGATGGATGTTCTCGGGGGCTCCGCCCCCGAACCCTGCCAAAGGGCTGAGCCCTTTGGGAACCCGGGATTCAGAACGCCAGGGCCGGCATCGCCTCGCGAGGGATGACGGCGCCGCGATGCCCGATCACGGCGCCCGCCAGGCGGTGCGCCTCGGCGGCGGCGGATTCCGGGGCCAGCCCGGCGATGCGGGCCGCGATGTAGCCCGCCGCGAAGCTGTCACCGGCCGCCGTGGTGTCGACCACCCGCTCCACCGGGCCGGCCGGAACGGCGGTCTCGCTCGCCCCGTGCAGCACCCGCGCGACCGGGTTGGGGCCGTCCGAGGTCTTCAGCACGATCTCGGCGCGGCCGCGATGGCGCAGCACCTCGTCCTCGCCCGCCGCGCCGAACAGCCAGTCCATATCCTCCACCGAGGCGAAGATCAGATCCGCCTGCGCCAGGGCTGCGCGGAACGCGGTGCGGGCCACCTCCCAGTCCGGCCAGCCGCGGGGCCGGTAATTGGTGTCGAACGCGACCAGCCCGCCCCGGGCGCGCTGGGCCGCCAGGGTCTCGGCCAGGGCGGCGCGGCCGGCCTCGCCGTAGAGCGACAGGCTGATGCCGGAGACGTAGACGAGGTCGTCGATCTCCAGGGCGGCGCGGGTTTCGGGAGCGCCCGGCTCGGCGAACAGGTCCCGGGCGGCGGCGCTGTCGCGCCAGTAATGGAAGCTGCGCTCCCCGGCGTCGTCGGTGCGGATGATGTAGAGGCCCGGCATCCGGCCCGGCAATCGCCGGATCCGGCCGAGGCCGATACCCTCACGGCCCCAGGCCTCCACCATCGCGTCGCTCCAGGGATCGTCCCCGAGGGCGGTCACGTAATCGACCGTCACGCCGAGGCGGGCGAGGTAGAGGGCGGTGTTGAGCGTATCGCCGCCGAAGCCGCGGACGAGGCTCCCGTCCGGCCGCTCCGACAACTCGACCATGCACTCGCCGACGCAGGCGACCCTCATGCGGCTTCTCCCTGTGCGGCGCCGTCCGCCAGCCTCGCAACGGATCGGCACCGTTCGGCGCGCCCTGTCAATCGCGGGGCCGCTCGAGGCCCCGGAGCTCCCGGCGCATAACCGCCGCACCGCGCGGCGGCACTGCGTTCCGGGCGCACTCGCAAGGCGCACTTGCAAAATGAGCAGGCTCCCGTGCCGCTAGTGCTTGCCGGAATCCGCACTCTTCCTATCCGAAAGGAGGCATTCGCTGCCAATCAAGGCAGGAATGACAGGAGATTCAGGCTTGGGCATACGATATTTCAGCCGAACTGAATCTTTCATTTTAGCGTGACATTAAATTTATTCTGTCATGCATTGTCGGATATGCGGTTCGGGCCTACTTCACGACATGCTTTCCGACGGTAAGCAAGATCATGCGGTTTTTATCGATCTGGAACGATCGATGCAGAGGTCGATGCATATCCGATCTACCTGAAGAACGGGGTGAGGCGAAAAGCCGATACGTATACGGTCTTGGGATCGATGCGTCGGGGACATCGGAATGTATCGTTTTATACGAAATACGCGTCCGGTCCTCGTGCGGGACAGGACGTGCCGGGTCCGTGCCTCGACCGACGGGGCCTGTGCCCAGGGATCGGCGCCAGCTGACAGACAGCCGGGTCCGACCAATCCCGGTGCCCGAGACTAGATCCGAGATGATGTGAGATGTTTCATTCCGCCCTGAGTGCCTTGACGTTCTCATCCGGAGAATTTCTGACGATCACTGAGAGCCGGGGGTTGAGCGGCGCCTGGAGCTGGGTGCTCGCGGGTGGCGAGCAGATCTGGTCGCCGGGATTTTTTCGCCTTCTCGGGCTCGTCCCGAATGCCGCCAAGGCGGATTACGACCTCCTCTTGAGCCTGGTCCATCCGGAGGATCGGTACCGGCTGCCTTCGCTCGGTGAGGTCCGGCAGGGCCATGTCCCGCCCGAGACGACCGTCCGGGTCATCCGCCCGAACGGCACGGTGCGCGTGCTCTCGCTGATGATGGAGGCGCGCTTTTCCGGGGAGGGACGGCCCGTCGCCATCAATGGGTCGGCGCTCGACGTCACCGACCGGGAACAGCTGTCGCTGATGCGCAAGGAGGAGCGGCGGCGGCGGGGGGCGCTCTACCTCACCGAGCACATCGCGGCCTTCTCGGTCGGCCTCGATCTCCGCCGCGAATTCCCCTTCGAGGTCGCGCAGGTGCACGGGCTGCCGTATGAGGAGATCTGCCGTGATCCCTACGCGATGATCGTTCCCGAGGAGCGAGATGCCTTCCAGGACGCGGCCTTGACGCAGATCGAGCGGCGGGAGTTCTTTCAGGGCACGGCACATGAGCGCCTGGCCAACGGCGAACTCTGGCATTTCAAGATCATTACGGTGCCTGTCCGGGATCCGGACGGCACCTATCTCGGACGCTGCGGGCTGAAATGCCCGGTCCAGAATCCCATACCCGCGTCGCTGGCTCTGGGCGAGGCGCTCGACCAGACCGTAACCGGCCATCATCTGCGCGCTGCCCGCGCCCTACTCGACTGGTCGATGATGGACCTGGCCCAGGCCAGCGGCATGTCGCATTCCACCGTCCGGCGCCTGGAGGAGGACAGCGAGCATCGCGGGAGTCGCTCCCGCCTCCAGGCTGTCGCCTCGCTGCGTCGCGCCGGTATCCGCTTCATCCCGATGGATGACGGCACGCTGGCGGTGGCCAAAGGCTGAACCGGATCGGCCGTCCGCGGCGGTGACCGCGAGCGGTGGGCGGAGCGTGAGGGCGACGCGCTCCGGATTCGCCTCGAAACGCATGGGTTCGGCCCCCGGGACGCGGGACCCTCAAGGCGCGCGTCCCGCGCGGTCGGTCCGGTTGGCCCAAAACCGGGTTCCGGCCCGCGCAGGGACGCGCACGCTCATTCAGCCGACCTTGTGGCCGAGCTGGATCGCCTTGGCGATCTGCGAGCGGCGCTCGGCGTAGCTCGGGGCGACCATCGGGTAGTCGGCGGGCAGGCCGAACTTGGCGCGGTAGCGCTCGGGCGTCAGGCCGTGGGCGGTGAGGTGCCGCTTGAGCGTCTTGTAGGACCGGCCATCGATGAAGCTGATCAGGCCATCCTGGCCGATCGAGGCTTCGATCTGCGCGGCCGTCGGACCGGTCCAGGCCGAGGTCGAGCTGGCGGTGGCGCCCTGCAGCACCGAGATGGCCGTGTGAACCTGATCGATCAGAACCGGCAACTCGCCGACGCCCACGGCGTTTCGCGATACATAAGCAGCGACCAATGAGGCCGTGCATTTGATCAAGTCATAATTCGGTTCTTGTGAGCTTTCGTGCAATTCGTTCGCGTTCATAGTCCCCTCGCTTCAGATTTGCGGGCGTTCGCAAGTTAAAGATCGGGAGATACCGATAATTTTACCGAATCGTCCCGCTCGAACTTCGGCCCGATTGCTGATGCTCCGCCAAAATTGGCAACTAACAATACGAAATGTGAGCAAATTGTCTAGGGTTTACCTTGGATAGTCTTTGAGCCTTTTTTGTCCTACAAATCCAACACGAGGTTGCCAAGCCTGCGGGCGGTGACAATTATTGCTCATTTGCGAAGATCGGTGCCGCGCTCATCCTGGGTCGACCGCAGCGAGTTGAGGCCCGGAGACCGCGCATCTTCATTGGCGGTGCGTGATCGAGGCAACAGTTCAAGGAAATGGTCAGATGTGCGCCTGGATTCCGGAAGGTATTCATTTCACAGTGCGTTCATAGCGATCGCCTTGATATTGTATATCTCATAATTTTTAGACAAATTGCATCGTAACTAATTATATATATTTTGTCCGGCGTAGTAATTTGTCTTCTTTCCTGAAGTTTTCCGACACAAAACAGGATGTTAAACATTGCCTAGGTCATTTTAGGGCAAATAAATTGTCATCTATAGGATTGTGATATGAAAAGATTGATTTTTACAGTTATTATTGAAGCAACATTGCTAAGTAATTCGTATTCAGCAGATCTTACCAAGAAAGCAATCGTCGAATCAGGTAGCGGGCCCGTACCGGTTTGGACCGGATTCTACGGCGGCCTCTTCGCCGGATACGGAGCCCTGGACAGCGCGACGCGGTTCGATTGCACTGGGCCGAACGGGGTGCTCGGCGCAGTCGGTTGCCCGATCATCGCGGCCCGCAAGGGAACCGATGATGCTTTCATCGCGGGTGGCGAGATCGGCTACAACCAGCTTTTCGGGGCGCACCTGCTCGTCGGCGGCGCGGCGGATTACCAATTCACCCGCTTCTGGGATTACGGGGCCCGCGAGGGGACTTTTCAGGCCGTCGGCTGGGGCGATTATCCGCTGAGCACTGCGCATGCTGGGCAGCGGCTGGACAACCTTGCGACGCTGCGGGGCAAGGTTGGTCTCGCCACCGGCCCGACGCTGGTCTACGCGACCGGCGGGCTCGCGGTCGGCAATGTCCGTATCGACTCAACACAGACACTGCTGGGCCAATTTGGTCCGAGTTTTGATGCCCGCCATGGGGAGGTTCGTCTCGGCTATGTAGTCGGTGCTGGCCTCGAATATGCCTTCAGCGAGCATCTTTCAGCCAAGGTCGAAGGCCTGTATTACAATCTCGGCAGCCACGCGGTCTTCGACGACACTATTGACTATCGTATTGATGCGCGCGCTTCCACGGACGGGTTCCTGACCCGGGTCGGTCTGAACTACCGGTTTGGCGATGGGGTGCACGTTCCGCCAGCAGGCGTCGCTCCGGGTGGCGGAGTCTGGGATTTCGAGGGTGGCGTGCGCTACTTCTATAGTTCCGGCGGCCCCCGCTACACACTCGGATCTGACCGGCGACCTGGGCAAGTCAATTCCCGGCTGACCTATCAGGATACGGATGGCCATGCGGGCGAAGGCTTCGCCCGGATCGATCACAACCCGACGGGCTTGTTCGCCAAGGGCTTCCTCGGTTCGGGCGGCGTCACCTCCGGCCGTCTGTACGACGAGGACTTCCCGCCCGCCATACGCCCCTACTCGAAGACCCTCTCGCAGATCAAAGACGGCGACATCAGCTACGGCGTCGTCGATCTTGGCTACACAGCACTCCGCCGGGACGGCTTCAGCCTGGGCGGATTTGTCGGCTACCAGTACGACGCCGAACTGGCCAATGGGTACGGTTGCACCCAGGTCGCTGGAGGCACCATTTGCGCGCGCCGCAATGCCGTGGCGAGCGACATCAACGTCCTGAGCGAGAACCTGCGATGGGATGCGCTGCGGATCGGCCTCATTGGTGCGGCACGGTTCGATCGGTTCAAGATCAGCCTGGAAGGCGCCTACCTGCCCGTCGTGACCGCGACCGGCGTTGACCGGCACTGGCTCCGGCCGAACATCAACCCGCTCCCACAAACGGGCAATGGGGATGGCTATTTCGCCGAGGGCATCGTCTCGTACGACCTAACGCCCGCCGTCAGCATCGGCGTCGGCGGCCGCTACTGGCGGATGCAGACCGGTTCGGGCCGTATCAAGTTCCCGTTCTCCCCCGGCAGCCCGACCAAGTTCGAGACCGATCGCTACGGCGTCTTCGCCCAGATCTCCTACAAGCTGTCGGATCTGGGGCTCGGCGGATCGGACGCTCAACCGGTTCTCGCACGCAAGGACTGATCCGGGTCGAGTCGAGGCTTGGGAGCGGTGCTCGGTTCGTGTGAAACCAGCACCGTATCCCGGTCCTCGACTGGTCGGGTGGTCCACCAGAACCGAATGGGCCCGGTGGATACCATCCTCGGAAGCGCTCCGGCCGCGCATGCTTTAACAAAGTCATCAGGCGATTCGTGAAAGGTGCGGGTCGCACGCGCGCTTCCGAAGACGACCTGTCATGGCCCATCTCCCCTCCCTGCCCCACCGGCATGACGGACGCGATCCGGATCGTCCGCCGCGCGAGGGCAATGCCCGGATGGCGCCGCTCTGGCAGGTGCTGGTCGGCGGCGAGGCGGTCCGCCGGCATGCGCATCTGATCCTCGGCGCGGGCGTGGCGCTGGCCCTGCTGGGCGTCGCGGTCATGATCGATGCCCTCGCGGGGGCGGTCCATATCCCGGAGCGCTGGTTCGGCCTGCTCCTGCTGGTGGACGCCGTCGGTTCGCTCGGCGCCGGCCTAATCGCCGCGGGAGCGGCCCGGCGGCTGCGGATCTTCAAGGGCCTGTTCCTGGCCTTGGCCGCGATCCTGATCATGATGGCCTCGGCTTCGAGCTTCTTCCTGCTCGCGATGCTGTTCGGCACCGTCTTCCTGGTCGACGGCACGATCCGGATCGTCCTCGCCTACCTGCTGAAATTTCCCGAATGGCGGACCTCGGTGGCGCTGGGCGCGCTGGGTGTCGCCTTCGGCGTGTTCCACCTGCAGCCCTGGCCGACCTGGTATGTCGGCACCGTCGGCTACTGCATCGGGATGTTCCTCGTCATCAACGGCTTGCGGCTGACCCTGGCGGGCCTGCGCACCCGGCGGACGGCGCCGGAGCCCCTGCCGGAAGGCGCGCCGGGGTCCGACAGCCTGACCGTCTATGTCTGGACGCCGACCGGGCAGGCCACGACGCCCGCCACGCAGCGGCTGGTCCGGCGCTACGTCGCCTCCGTCGATGTGGCGGGGCGGTACTCCACCGGCCACGCGGCCCTGGAGCAGGGCGGCGACCTCTATATCAGCCACTACCCCGCGGTGGAGATCGATCGCTCCCCGGCCAACCTCCGGTCGAGCCTGCGCGCCGGTCCCGAGAACGATGTCGCCGGCCGGTTCCTGCCATCGCATCGCGCGGAGGTTGAGGATTGGTGCGAGGCCACCGTCGCGGTCACGCTGAACGGCGTCGACGGCGCCCGGCTGCGGGCGTTCTGGGAGGCCTATCGCCGCGATACCACCTACAACTTCATCAGCCGCAACTGCTCGACCACGGTCGCCCGCGCCCTGGACGTGGCGGTCGAGGGCGCGTTCAGCCGCGACGGTCATCCCTGGCGCAACCTCGCCCAGGCGCTGACCAGCCCGGAATTCTGGGCGGCGGCCCTGCTGCGGAACGGCGCCCGGTCGATGACCTGGACCCCCGGCCTCGTGCTCGATTACGCCCGCGCGCTCAGCGCCCTGGTCGATCCCGCCTCGCCGGTGACGTCCATCGCTTGGACTAATGTCGGCCGGCGGTTCATCCGAAACGGGCGGGTCGGGTCGCTGACCCGGTTGGTTCAGCTGGCCCGGCGGCGGCCTGCACCGGACGCGGGCCCGACCGAGGCCTGAGCAGCCTCCCTGCCCTCACCGCCGTCGTTTCCGGCGAAGCGCGACCGGGTCCCTCTCCGGCACGGGCTGCACAGGTTCGAGGCGCAGGCGCTGTTGCAGGCCGCGACGCGCCCCCTCTGCCGCACGGGAGGGGGCTGGGGTGAGGGATCCGGCTTTTCCGGAGGTGTCGCGCCCGGGTCAGCGGGCGGAGCGGCGGGCGGCGAGGTCGCCGGCGATGGCCTGCATCACCGACAGGGTGTCGACCTCGTCCTGCTCGGCGCCGTGGTCGCTGAGCTTCACGATCACGGTGCCGGTCTCGCGGTTCACGTAGACGTACTGGCCGTAGACGCCGATCGCCGAGATGTCGCTCTCGTCGCCCCCGGGGGCGTGCCACCACTGCGCCGAATACTGCCAGCCATCGACCTCCCGGCGGGCCGGCGTCTCGATCCGGTCGATCCAGCGGGCCGGGATGATGCGGTTCTGCCCCGCCAGGCCCTGGTCGGCCACCAGCAGGCCCAGACGGGCGAAGTCGCGGGGCGTGGCGTTGATGCAGCAGAACGCCTTCTCGATGCCGCCGGCCCGGTCGAGGTTCCAGGTCGCGTCCGCCTGGGCGCCCATCGGCTTCCAGATCCGTTCCGAGAGCAGGTCCGCCAGCGGCTTGCCCTCGATCCGCGCCAGGATCAGGCCGAGCAGCTCGGTGTCGATGCTGCGGTAGCGGCCCTTGCTCCCGGGCTTGAACGCCAGATGGGCGTTGTCGCGCACGAAGGCGGTGATGTCCCGGGTCAGGTACATCCCAGCGGTGCCGGTGAGCGGATGCTGGGGGTCGTAATTCTCCGGCACGGCGATCCCGCTCGTCATGTCGAGCAGGTCGCGCACGGTGATCTGGCTGAACACCGCGCCGTGGCGCAGCTCGGGCAGCAGGGCCGAGACCCGGTCGGTCTCCGCGAGCTTGCCGCTCGCCACCGCGGCGCCGACTAGGAGCGACACGATCGACTTCGCCACCGACCAGGACGGGAACAGGGTCGCCGGACTGGTGCCGGGGCGCTGCCATTCGTGGATCAGGACCCCGTCCTGCACAACTAGGAACGCGTTGGTGTGCGTCTCCGCCAGCATCGTGGCGAGCGGGACGGTCTTCCCCTTCCAGGGGACGCGCTCCAGGATCGGGGCCGGCCGGAACGGCAGGTCGCGGGCCTGTTCGGGCGCCTGCACCACCCGGCTGGGGAACCAGGGGCCGATCGCGGACGGCTCGATGACAGCCAGGGCCGCCAGCGTCACCGGATTCGGGACGTTGATCAGCGCGGTCGCCGTCCAGGCGCAACCGGCCGCCACGATGCCGCCGGCCGCGGCGATCACGCCCCAGCGCGCGCCCCGCCGGCGCCCCGGACGGGGACGGACCGAGGGTTCCGGGATCGCGGGCGACGAGGTCATGGTGGATCGGTATCGCTGTGGATCGTCACGGTCGTGGCGCCGTCGACCGGGGCCACGGCACGCGCGGCGACCATGATGAGGAGGCGTTAACGAAGGGCCAACCCGGCCGAAGGTTGAATTCAGGGCGCAGCCGTGCGGTCCCGGCCCCGATGATTCGAAAATGTTCACCGATTCGACGGACAAGGGGCATCGAAATCTGGCCGCATCCTAGGGCTGGCCGAGGCTGCGCACAAACGCCTGCCTGCACTGGCTGTCCGATCGCCGCTGCAAGGCCGGGGAAACCGGGTTCCTCTTGAAACCGTCTTCACCTCTCGAACGAAAGTCTTCCGCGCGATGAACCCTTTCCTGATCCTCGGGCTCGCGATCGGCGCGGAGGTCACCGCCACCCTGGCGCTGAAAGCCGCCGACGGCCTGACGAAGCCGGGGCCGACCCTGATCGTGGCCGTCGGCTACGGCACCGCCCTGTGGCTGATGTCGAGCAGCATGGACATGCTGCCGATCGGGATCGTCTACGCGATCTGGTCCGGGGTCGGCATGATCGGCGCGGCGCTCGGCGGCGCCTGGCTCTACGGCGAGCCGATCAGCCCGACCATGCTGGTCGGGATCGCGATCATCGCGGTGGGCGTGGCCATCCTGGCGGCCGGGCAGGGCCAGCACTGAGGCCCCCGCCCCGGCTGCCCAGGCCCCGCTCGGAAGCGGCCTGCCGAGGCCGGTGGCGATGCCGGCATAGCCCGCGCTCGCGACACCGCCCGGCGGTGCGGCGGTGACCGAGATCCTGTTCCGGACCGCCGCAGCGCCGTCCCGCGACCGATCGGCGGCCTGTGTGTCGCCGAGGTAACGCCGGGCCTTTCGCCCAATCCTCTCCCCGCCGCGACAGTTTCCCGGCACGGTCGCCGAATCGCGTGCTGCGCGGATTCCCGCGCGGCCGTTATGGCGCTGGCGGAAAACAGGTTTTCGCCAGCGGACGGGCCTGCCCGTCGCCGCAGCCGTCCAGGCCCGAAGGGAACGGGCTCCGGGCCTTCCCGGCCGGCTGGAGAGGCCCGCGGGGGGCCGCCCTGCGCGAGGCACGGGCGAAAGCCCGCCACATCCTCGCCGCGAACGTGAACTCAAGCTTGGCGCGTACAACGGCGGCGTGAGGCGAGACCGCGATAGGGCGGCCGTCTCGCACTGAAACGAGGCTGCAGGAGGATGGAGCGCTGATGCATGCGAGGTAGCGAGAGGACTCAGATCGTTTCCCGATTGGCCGTGCTGGCCCTCGCCGGCGGCCTGGGCGCGTGCAACACCGCGTCGCCCTTGACCACGGGATCGATCCCCGACCGCAAGCCGACGATGGTCGTCAGCGATGCCGAGCGCGACTGCCTCGGCCGGGCCATGTATTTCGAATCGAATCGCAGCGACGAGGGCGGCCTGATCGCCGTCGGCACCGTGGTCATGAACCGGCTCGAGGCCGCGATCTTCCCCGGCGGCATCTGCGCGGTGGTCGGGCAGCCCGGCCAGTTCGCCCCCGGCGTCCTCACGAAGCCGATGCAGGAGCGCGATCTTCAGAAGGTCGCCGAGGCGGCCGACGCGGTTCTGGCCGGCGAGCGTCACCCGAAGGTCGGGAAGGCGATGTATTTCCACACCGCCGGCCATCACTTCCCCTACAAGAACATGCACTACGTCGCCGTGGCCGGCGGCAATGCCTTCTACGAGAAGCGCGATACCCGCGCCGCCAAGAAGGAGATGCCGGCCTCCGCCGCGCTGCCTCCGGCGGTCTCGAGCTATGCGGCGGGCCCAGTTCCGCCGGCGCAGTAGCGCTCGTCACGGGAGGGCCGGATCGGCCGGCCCGATCCGCGCGTGGGCTGGCGGGGCTACACGCGCCCTGCCCCGCCGCCCGCCCGCCCCCGCACCCGCGCGGCTTTGTCCGGACATGACGCTATCGGCCGTCGAAGGCCGATGCTCGGGACGCATCGCGGAGGCCGCCGCCCGAGCGTGCTCCCGCCGATCCGTGCGCCCGCCCGGAAGGCGCCGGCCGGTTTTCGGAACCCGTCAGGCCATCCGACATGCCCGTGCCGCGGTCTCGATCCTGTCGAACCGGATCCGGCCGCGCGGACATCGCGGGACGCGTGACGACGCTCCGGTACAGCGGCCGCGGATGTTGTCGAACGGATTGGCGTGACCCGTAATGGCAGATGAACTGCCATCATGCCCGGCGGTAAATCTGTCGATCTGTCTCGCCGCCGACGGGAGCGACGTTTACATCGACGGATGACGCTTTAGCTTGCTGGCTGAAACTACCCACGAATCACGGAATGCCGACCGATGATCGCCCATAGGGTAGCGCTCGCTGGCACGGTCCTGATGCTGGGCATCGCGCCGGCGGCCTCTCAGCTGCGCCGCCCCATGACCTGTACGGAGGAGGCGTCGGTGGGGCTGGACGCGGTCCCCCTCCCCGAGGGTGCGAAGCCGCAGCCGCAACGGGCGCGGACCTTCTCGCTGGTCTCCAGCGGCGGCTTGCTGACCGTCATCTCCGCCGGGCGCTCCGACTATTACGAATGCCAGGTGGCGTCGCCGCGCTTGAACGAGCGCACGCCGCGCAATGCGATCAAATGCCAGAACGGCGTCTATTTTCTTCTGATCGACCTCAACAAGCTGAACTTCGTCGAGGCACAGCTGAACCCAGAGGATCGCACCGAGATCAAGATGAGCTACGGCAGTTGCCGGAACCTCTGACGTCTCGGTTCGCGGGCGGCTTCGGAAGCGCGATGGCGCAAAACCGGAGCCGCGGCGCCCATCAATCCATCCGGATCAGGATGTAGGCCGAGACCGCGATGACCACGAGGGTGACGGCAAACAGCAGGAGCGTCTTCGTGAACGGGCCGTCGGGTGGGTCTGGCACGTCGTTCATAATGCTCCCCAGCCCCGGAAGGATGGTGGCGTCTGCCGTCTTGCTCAACGTCTGAGCGGCCGATAGGCGGCATCCGCATAGCGTACCGAGTCATCTGCGCTGTCGGCGCTGAAGAATCCGTTTCGTGCGGGTGTTTCTGCCCCTATCCCGACGGGCGGTCAGCGCTGTCGCCGGCCGCCATCAGCGTGATTCGGCGTATCCGAGGCTACTCGGCTGCGCACGGTGCATCACCGGCAGAATTGCGTCGCCGCCGGGGTCCATTGACCGAATCCCGTTGCGACCATGTTGGCGACGACCCGGCAGATATACTGCTTCTGCGCTGCATTGTTGTTCGGCCCGGCATGGTAGCGGGCCACCGCCATGGTCCAGCTGCCCTCCCGCTTCTTCAGTTCCTGCAGGAATTGCGTGGCGTATTGCACGTTCGCGTGCGGGTCGATCATCGCCTCGACCGAGCTGAACTTGCTGCCGTGAAAATGGTGGTTGATCTGCATGCAGCCGAGATCGATCAGGCGCACGCCCTTGCTGCGCGCCTCCGTGAAGCGGGCCATGACGTCCCGCGGCCCCGTGCCGAAATAGGCGGTCCCGGCGATGTTCATGGCATAGGGCTGCAGCGAGCCGCGCCGGCCGGTCTCCGTGAGGCCGACGGCGTAGAGCACGCCCAGCGGCACGCCGTAGCGCGCGGAGGCGCGCCCCATCTCGTCCTCGCAGACATTCGCTGCGGCCGGGACAGCGCTAGAGATAAACGCCGCTGTCACGAGGACGTACCGCTTCATCCGTCCGTTCTCCTTCGCGTCTGTTGCCGGTGGCCTGGCGCTGCTCTTCCTGGCGCTGTCGGGCGCCCTCGTTGCCCGGGCGGGCCCCCCCGTCGGTGAAGGACGGCGAGGCTTGTTGCTGCGACCCGCCGGACCCGGATCCCGTCCCCGTCTCGGTCGGACGCGCCTGCCCAACGATGACGTCGGCCTTGTAGCCGCCCTGATTCAGCAGGTCGGTGAGGATCGCCGTGTCCTTGTGCAGGAGCGCGGCGGTCTCCGGCTGCGAGGCGCGCAGATGCGTCTCGAGCTGGCCGTTCGAGAGGCGCATCTCCACGGTGACGACCCCGAGCTCGTCCGGGCGAAGCTGGATCTTGAGCGTGCGCATGGGCCCGCCCGGGATGCCGGGCGCCGCCGGATCCGGCTGGATCCGGGATTGCGCCGCGGTCGCGCGATCGAGCTCGTCCTTGATGGCGGTCGCGATCAGCGGCAGGGATCCGGCCGGCAGGCTTGTGGCCATCCCGGACCCGTCATGCGGTCCTGCCGACGATGCGGCCTCCTCGGCACGCTCGCCGACGGCGGCCAGGACGGCCCGTTCGACCCCGGAGATTGCATGGCCCAGCGCGGGCGTCATCGCCATCGGCTTCTCGGGCTCGCCCTCCGCGTTGAGCGCCGTGGCGCGCCGCGGATCCGGCTCGGCCCGGATCTGGGGCGCGAGCTTCAGGGCGGCCGCCGCCGCATTCAGGGCCGGTCCTTCGGGCTTGGCGATCTGCGAAGCGGCGATGCTGCCCTCGGTCGCGGCCGCTGTCGCGATCGCATTTGCGCCGTCGGGCGCCAGCGCAGCACCGGGGACGACCGGCTTGAAGTGAACCGCGCTGCCCAGCACCTCGACTTTCGCCGCGGCCGCGCGGAGTATCTTGGCGACCTCCGTCTGGAGGGAGCCGGCCATATGCTGTGTCGCGTCCGTGCGCGCTGCACCCTCTGGCCGAACGCCATCGTCCGCCCGGCTTGTGCGGTCCGCCGGCAGCATATCCGTCGCATCCTCGGACGGGACTTTGATGGGCATCGGCGCGGATCCGGATGCCGTTCCGCCGATCGGTGCCGCCGTCGAACCGAGCCCGGACACCGGCAAGCCTCCCGTGGCGGAGGCAAGGGCCGACTCGGTGGGCTGACCCTGGACGGAGGCCTGGGTCTTGGCAGCGGCGGCCGCCAGGGCCGGGAAGGCCGCGCTCAGGAAGTTCGCCACCATCGCCGCGGCAGAGCTTACCGGCACAGCAGGCGCCGGGGAAGCAGGTGCAACCTCCGCCGCGGGAGGTGCGTCATCCTCCCCATCGTCGGGCTTGCCCTTCCCGGCATCGGTGTCGGCCGAGGATGGGGTACCCGCGCCCGAGAGTGTGCGCAGGACCGATCCGAAGGCGCTCTCGCGTCCCGGCCCCTGCTGCAGCGTGTCGTCATTGGCGCTTGACGACACCACGTCCCTGTCGGGCTTCGGCGTGGGCGACTGAAGCGCGGCGGAGATCGGGTTCACGGGTTAGACCTCCGAAGGAGTTGATCGACCTGACCGATCATGGCCTCGACCTTGGGTATTAGATTGCCGGGCTCGTCGGCGGCCGCTGCCTGCGCACGCTTCGACGCCTCGGCATCGGGCGGAGCGGGATCGCGGGCCAGCCCGCGCCCGATCTGCTCGGCCATCGACAAAGCCGCGTCGAGGAGCTGGACGTCGCGAGCGGGCAGCTTCGTCCTGTCTACGGCCTTCAGCTTGCGCAGGGCCGTCTGGAAGGTGGACAAGGTCACGATCTCGGCGGCCGCGCGGTAGAGCTGGCCCTGGGTCGCCTCCAGGCTACCAGGGGCGCAGAGCGTGAGTGCCTTGTCGGACGCCATGAGAGCCGAGTTGGTCTTGCCCTCCTGGATCGCCGTCCGGGCGATCAGCAGGTAGAGATCCCGACGGCTCTCGGGGGCGAGCTCGTTCATGATCCGGGTGAAGGCCGCGAAGCGTGTCTCGTCCCGGCCGAAATCGAGCTGTGTCAGCTGGTACGCGAAGCGCTGCCGGAAATTGCCGCCGTAGATTGAGCTCTGGAAGCGGCGCAGGTACTGGATGGCCAGGATCTCGAACTTCTTCAGGTCGCCACCCTGCCCGAGGACGAAGATCTCGCGGCGCAGTGCGCCTTCCTCGACGAGGGTTCCGGGCAGCAGCAACCGGACGCGATCGAGAAGCGCGATCGCGCGAACCGGATTCTCGTTCACCGCGAGGGCTGCCTGCGTCAGGGCGATCGACCCGGCAAGCGTCGGCGGCAGGGTCGCCGTATCGACGTCCTTGAGCAGGCGGTTCGCCTCGGCTTCCTGGCCGTCGATATAGGCCAGCGCACCACGCGCGAGCGCGGTCTCAGGCGTCTCAGGGCTGCCCTCTGCCGTCAGGCGTCGCAGGATCGCCGGGCCGCCGCCGCTCAAGGCGAAGACGATGGCCGCCTGCACGTTGTGCCGATCGGTCCAGACCACCGGCGCCGCGTTGAGGAGATCCCCCTCGATCCGGGCGATCAGCACGGACTGGCTCTCATGCGCCGCCACGGACCCCATGGCGATCCGATCCTGCAGCAATTGCAGCGTGCGCACCCACTCGACAGGACCGCTCTTGCGGGACTGCGGATCGGCGGGGGGGGCTTTCGGGGCAGCTTCAGGGGCCTCGGACACCGGAGATTGGGCAGTCGTCAGTACCGACTCGGCCGCTTGCGGTGGCGCCGGATCCGCCGCGACCGGGTACGGACAGAACGAGAGAACAGCGCCGAGGGCGACGCGTGTGATCCGCTTCATCCCGGAATTCCCTGGAGAAGGATCTCGATCCGGCGGTTTTCTGGCGCTTTCGGATCCGCAGCGTTCCGTGGCATCCGATCGGCGGCGCCCTCGATCCGCGCGATCCGGCCCTCGTCGACGCCAGCGCGCGTCAGCATGTAGGACGCGATGTGGGCGCGCGCCGTCGAGAGCCGCCAATTGTCGTAGACCTCAGAGCGGAACGGGCGGCTGTCGGTATGGCCGCGGACTACGATCTTGCCCGGACGCCCGGACAGCGCCTTCGCGATCCGCTCCATGGCCCGGACCATCTCGGGGCGGGGCTCGGCCGAGCCCACCGCGAACATGCTGAAGTTCAGGTCGTCGGTTACGTTGATCAGGAGGCCCTCCGCCGTCCCCTGGACCTCGACATGCGGCCCGGCTGTGCCCGAGGCGGAGGGCGGGAAGATCTTGGCGATTTCCGCCTTTAGCGCGGCAGCGTCAGCCTGTGCAGGGGCTTGGGCCGAGGCCTGAGCCGTTGCCTGGGCCGGTGTCTGCACCGCGGCTTGAGTCTGGGTCTGGGCTTGGCCGGCGTCGGCCCCGCTCACGGGGGCCTTGGCGTCCTTCGGCTCCTTGGCGGTGTCCTTGGCAGTGTCCTTCCCCGTCTCCTTGCCACCGGTGCTTTCCGGGGGCGTCGAGGCGGGCCGCCCCGCGCTGCGTGCGTCGGGTTGGGTCTTAGCCGGCGGCGGCGTGATTCCGGCGGCCGCGGACCGGTCGGTCTTCGCGGGCGAGAGGGTGATCACCTGCCAGTACAGCGGATCGAACGGATCCCGCGCGATGTCGCCGCCGCGACGCCCCGCTTCGCCGACATCGCCGATCGTGGCGCTCTGAGGCTTGTCCGGATCGGCCTCGGTGGCTAGGTTCGCCAGCACCGCGTAGGGATCCTGGAACAGCTCCCGCTCACGGGCCACCGAACCGGGTGGCAACGCGCCGGCCTTGTCGCGCGCGTTCGCGCCGGATTCCGGCTGATTCGCGTTGTCGCCCGCCCTCGGATCGGCCGAGTTGGGTTGGGGATCGCTCAACCCTTTCTTGGCCGGCAGGGCCTCGGACAGGCTGATCGGATTGAAGTAGTTGGCGATGCTGGTCTTCGTCTCCTCGTTCGTGGCCTTGGTGAGCCACAGGACGAGGAACAGCGCCATCATGGCGGTCATGAAATCCGCCAGCGCGATCTTCCAGACCCCGCCGTGATGCTCCCCGTCCTCGTCCGACCCTCGGCGAACGATGATGATCTCGGTCTTCTCGTCGGCCATGCTCAGCGATCCTCGATCAGGGCGGCGACGCGTTCGCCCCACGCCTGGAGCTGCGTCTCAATCACCGTGCCGTTCATCCGGATCTGCAGGTCGGGGCCCCCGTCAGAGGCGGTGACGAGCCGTCCGGGCGGCAGGTCGAGGCGCTTCGCGAGCGCCTCCATGAGATCCACGGGGCCGGTCACCGAAAGCGTTCCCGACCGGTCGTCCGCCACGATGGTCGACACCGTCGCGTGCAGGTCGCGGATCGCCTCGCGCTGCAGGGCCTCCGCCAGGAAGGGTTGCAGGACGCGGGTCAGGCTCTGCGCCAGCTGCACCTCCAGGTCCCTCACCTGCTCGGCGAATCCGTGCGCCAGGACGGTCGATTCCTCGTCCACCCAGCGTTGCCGAGCCTCCGCGAGGGCGGTTGCGCCGGCTTCCCGCTCGGCCGCAATCGCGGCCTGGACGGCCTGGGCTGTCAGAGCCTCACCTTCGCGGCGCCCCTCAGCCCGCGCCGCCGCCGCGATGGCGTCGAGATCCGGCGGGCTTGCGGGGGGCGTGGGCGGGGGGGGCGCATCCACGCGCTTGGTCGGAATCAGCGCGGCCAGGGCGGAAGAGGATCGCTGTCTGTCTCCCGAGAAGACGGTCCAGACCGGAGGTGCAGCGGCCATCACGCGGCCTCTTCACGGCTGAGCCATTGCTTCAGGATATTGGCGACCTGCTCCTCGTCGAGCTCGACCAGCTGCTCGAGCTTCCGGATGGGCGAGTGCGCCATCCGCTCCGTCAGATCCTCGATGAGGTTGGGCTCGTCGGACGCGGCCGTTTGCCCCGCTTGCAGCATCTCAAGCGTGTCGGCTTCCGGTGCAGCGAGCGCCAGCTCTGTCTCCGTGTCGGGCGACCGGGCGAGGATCGCGTTGACGGCTGGGCGCAGGCCGAACCAGATCAGCAGGCATCCGACGATCAGGATCGTGGCCGCGTTGATCAGGGTCCCAGACTGGCGCATCAGGACATCACCGATCCCGAGCGGCGGGACGGGGGCGAGGGGCTGGCCTTCGTTGACGAAGCTGACCGCTGCCACCTTGATCTGGTCGCCCCGCTCCTTGTTGAAGCCGGACGCCGAGGCAACGAGCTGCTCGATTTCGGCGAGCTGGGACTCGAGTTCGATCTTACCAACCTCCTTGCCGCTGGGATTGGCCAGCGATTCCAGTCGGGAACGGTTCACCAGCACGGCGACCGACAGGTTCTTGACCGAATAGCCGTCGCTGACGGTCTGGACCGTCTTCGTGGAGATCTCGTAGTTCGTCTGCTCCTCGCGGCGCTGGCTCTCGGAACTCGAATTCTCGCCCCCGCCGGACTGAACGTTCTGGTTGGGCAGGTTCTGTTGGGCGGTGGTCGGCCTCTGGGCCGCGCGGTTCTGCGAGTTCTCCGTCTCCTTGATGACCCGGGTGCCGCGCTCGACCTTCTGGTCCGGGTTGAAGAGCGTCTCGTTGGTCTGGGTCTTGTCGGTGTTGAGCCGGGCGACGACGCTGACCTCGAAGTTGTTCGTCCCCAGATAGGGGGTGAGCGTCCGGCGGATGTTGTCCTGGATCTCGCGGTTCGTGAGCTGTTCCAGGGTCGCCATGCGGCCGGCCGGCGCCGTGGTGGCGTCGTCGCCGGAGAGCAGGATCGTCCCGTCGGTGTTGAGCACGGTTACCTTGTCGAGCTTCATGCCGGGAATGGCCGCGGCGACGAGCTGCCGGATGGCTGGGGCGGTCGAGGGATCGTTGGCCGGCTCCGTCCGCACAACCACTGAGGCCGATGCCGGCTGCTGCTCCCGGCGGAACGAGCCGGGATCGGGCATCACGATATGAACTCGGGCGGCCTTGACGCCCTTGAGCGTCTGGACCGTGCGGGCGATCTCGCCCTCCAGGGCCCGGACCCGGGTGATGTCCTGCATGAACGAGGTCAGGCCCAGCGAGCCCAGGTCGTTGAACAGCTCATAGCCGGCCTTGCCGCTCTGGGGCAGGCCCTTCTCGGCCAGGAGCATTCGCGCCTGGGCGGTCTGCCCGTAGCTGACCAGGACGGCGGTGCCGTCGGAGCTGACGTCGAACGGAACGCCGGCATCCTTGAGCACGGCGGCCATGCGGCTGACATCGTCGCGACTCAGGCCGGTATAGAGCGGCTCACGCAGCGGGCGGCTGAGATAATAGGCGCCGAGACCCACGGTCAGGAACACGGTGAGGCCCACGAGGCCCAGGGCGATCAGGCGCCGCGGGCCAAGCTCCAGGATATTGGTCCATAGCTTTTCGAGGTGCTCACGACCGGGCATCGGCAAGACTCAACTTCCACTGCTACCACCGCAGTGGCTCGGCGCCAGCGTGCCGGATCAATCTTGCGTGGAGGTGGTGCCCGGCGACAGACGGAGCAAACAAAAAGGCCGCGCACCCGAAGATGCGCGGCCCGCATTACCCCGAAGGGTGAATGCTGATCGAGGTCAGAAACCTGAGTTTTAGCTGCGGAACAGGCTCAGGATCTGCTGAGTCGAGGTGTTAGCGATCGTGAGCGACTGGATGCCGAGCTGCTGCTGGACCTGGAGGGCCTTCAGCTTGGTGGACTCGTCTTCCATATCGGCGTCCACCAGGATACCGATGCTCTTCTCGTTGTTCTTGATCAGCGTGTCGACGTAGTTCGACTGCGACTGGATCTGGCTCTGCACGGCGCCGAGCTTGGTGGCGACGTCCGTGATGGCCGTCAGCACCTTGTCGGCCATGTTGACGTAGGCGCGCAGCTTCGACAGGTCGGCGTTCTGGATCCCCGAGATGTCGATGGTGGCGACGGAGAGCAGATAGGCCTTGTTGAGGCCGTTCTCGTCGGCGCCCGAAACGGCCCAGTTCTTGTCGAGGATGCCGCCCTTGCCGTCGACACCCGCCGCTGCAGCTTTGTTCGCGGCGTTGACGCCGTTCTGGAAGGTCGTCATCGCGGTGTTGTAGCTAGCTGCCGCCGTATCGCGAGCGGCAACTGCAGACGAACCCTTGTCGCTGGCCGCGAAGGTAGCCTGAGCGTTATTCCAATTCGTTTGCGCCGTATCGCGGTTGGTGACCAGGGAGCCTGCCGCAGCAGACGCGCCCACCGTACCAGCGGAAGCACCCGTCGCCCCCTTCGCGTCGTAGAGCTTGGTCTGGTCGACATCCACCGTCACGGTGCCGATCGAGATCTGGCCCTGGACGCGGGTGAAGGACGCGACGATCTTGCGATCCTTCGAGTAGTTGCCGGCGCCGGAATCGACCGCGAGCCACGCCTCGCCGTTCAGGCTCGCGCTGGTGGCCGAGGTCTGCAGGTCGGTCATGCGGGCGGTGATTTCCGACTGGATCTTGTTGCGATCCACGCTCGGGCTGACCGCCGCGGTCAGCTTGTTCTTGAGATCCAGGAACGTGTTCTTGACCTGCTCGAGGCCGTTCACCGCCGAGTTCACGGTGGCCAGGCCCAGGCCGATCGAGTCCTTGACGGCGTTGAGCGAGCCGTTGTCGGCGCGGATGGTGGTGGCGATCGACCAGTAGGCGGCGTTGTCGGCGGCCACGGCCACCTTCATGCCGGTCGAAACGCGGTTGCTCGACTTCTCCAGGTCCTGGTTCGTGAGCTTGAGGGTGGTGAGCGCCGTCATCGCGGCGGTGTTGGTCAACAGGCTCGACATGATGATGTCCCTTCAGAGAGGATCAAAGTGTGGGGACATGTCGGGTTTTCACCGGCATAGCAGGGCGGCATCATGCCTTTGAGCCAATGCGCCAATTGCGCGTGGTCAATCTGCTATCAATCTCGCAATCGATGGTCTGACCTCCGTACCGTCTTCGGTCCGATCAGTCATCGAGTGGCGGAGCTCAAATGCGGAGTTTTCGGAGGTAAGTCAACACCGAACTTGGTGCCGTCGAAAGAATGTGATGATGATGCAATTTATCGCAAGCATTTTCTTAAAAATCAGAAATATGATCGAACGAGTCCACTGATGAGCATATTCCATCCATCGATCAACACGAAGAACAAGACCTTGAACGGTAAAGAGATCACCGTCGGCGGCATCATCATCATGCCCATCGACATGACCATCACCGCCACCACCATGTCGATGACCATGAACGGCAGGACGATCAGGAAGCCGATCTCGAAGCCCCGGCGCAGCTCGGAGATCATGAAGGCCGGGATCAGCACCCGGAGGTCGGTCTTGCTGCCGGGCTGCGCCTTGGGATAGGCGGCCGCCGCGATATCCGCGAAGGTGTCGAGGTCCTTCGGGCGGACATGGGTCAGCATGAAGTCCCGGAACGGGTCGGTGACCTTGGCGAAGGCCTCCTCCTCCGAGATGCGGTTCTCGGTCAGCGGACGGATGCCGTCCTGCCAGGCGCGGTCGAAGGTCGGGCCCATCACGTAGAAGGTCATGAACAGCGACAGGCTGATCAGCACCATGTTGGCCGGCGCGCCCTGGAGGCCGAGCCCCGACCGCAGGAACGAGAGCGCCACGACGAATCGCGTGAAGCTCGTCATCATGACGAGGAGGCCCGGCGCGACCGAGAGGACCGTCAGCAGGGCGATCATCTGGATCATCCGCCCGCTCATCGACCCGTTCCCGGGCGGCAGGACCTGATCCAGGCTGAACGATTGGGCGCTCGCGGCCGTGGCGACGAGAATCAACGAGCCCGCCAGAAACACGCGGCGCAGCATGGTGTGACCGATCCTGATGTTCATCGGCCCCGCATCCGCGACCCGGCCGTGAAAGGGGGGCTACTGGATGACGAGCGTCTCGATGAAGAAGTCGCGAACCTGGCCCTTGGAGCGCAGCTGGACCCGCTCGGTCAGATCCTCGCGCAGGTGAACGAGGCCGCTCGGCCCTTCGATCTGCGCCACCGACAGGGTGTGCAGGTAGCCGAGGAGGTCCTGGCGGATCTCGGCTGCAATGGGGTTGGGATTGGGGAAGGTCCCGGTCTTGACCACGATCGAGGCTTCGAGCCGGATCCAGACGTCGCTCGGGCTGGCGAGGTTGGTTACCACCGTGCCGATATTGGCCAGGCTGAAGCTCGCATCGTAGGCGACGACCTTCTGAACCTGCTCCTCCTCGAGCTTCTTCTTCTCGGTCACGGCCTTCTCGATCGTGGCGACCATGTAAAGGCCACCCGCGCCCCCGACCCCGACCGCCAGGACCGTGAGCCCGGCGAGAAGCAGCAGCCAGCGGAGCTTGGAGCGGGGGGCTTCGGCATCGGACGCCATGATTCGGGTTCCCGCTATCGTCTCAGAACGGTGCGACCAAGTCGTAGACCTGCTGGACGGCGCCGGGCTGCTGCACCTCCATCAGGCGTCCACGGCCGCCATAGGAGACCCGCGCCTCCGCGATCTTGTCGTAGTCGATCGTGTTCTTGCGCGAGATGTCGCGCGGCCGGACGATGCCCGCGATGTTCAGGACGCGGATCTCGTAATTGACCCGCACCTCCTGGGAACCGCTGATCATCATGTTGCCGTTGGGGAACACGTTGGTCACGATCGCGGCGACGGAGAGCCGGAGCTGCTCCTTGCGGTCGATCGAGCCCTGACCCTTGGTCGAGGTGTTGCCGTTGACCTCGTACTTGTTCTTCGATTCCGGGTTGAGGCCGAACAGGTCGAGTTCGACGTCGAGACTCATCTTCGAGCGCGAATCGCGCGACCGGTCGGTGGCGTTGTCGAACTGCGCCTTGTCGTTCATCTCGATCAGCACGGTCAGCACGTCGCCGACATTCTTGGCGCGCGGATCCTGGAACAGGTCGGCGCTCTGCTGCGCCCAGGTCGAATGGTAACCGGACCGCTGCGTCGCGGTGAAGAGCGGCGGCACGGCCTCGTGACTCGCGTTGATTCCGAGCCCGACCGGGCTCATGGCCGGGGCGCGGCCGATCTCCTGAACCGGGGTCGAGCAGGCTCCGAGGGTCACCAGAGCCGCGATGGCAGCCAGCCGCTTCATCCTGATTTCTCACTGTTCTGCGGGCGGCGATCCCCCTCGTCCGAGCGGGGCTCGGGCGGCGTGCTCGGGGGCGGCTCGGGCCTGGGCGGCACCGCTTTCTTCGGGGTGTTGGTGATGACGTTGGCCAGCCGCGCCGCCCGGCCGGGCTCCATCTCGTTCATGATCGCGCTGGCGGCGCGCGGATCGAGCCGCGTCAGGATCGCCGCCGCCGCCTCGCTGTCCATGGCGGTCAGCTGCTGGGAGGCCGCCTCGGGCTTCATCTTGGCGTAGATCGCCGTGACGCTCTCGTCCGCCTTGGCGAGGAACATCTGGCGGCGCTTCAGCCACTCCTCGTACTCGGCGCGCTTCGCCTCGAGCTGGCCGATCCGCCCCTCGATATCCTTGGCGAGCGCGGTGAGCGTCTCCTTCTGCCAGGCGAACCGAGCATCGGCGGCGGCGTTGGCGATGCTGTTGCAATATTGCGGGGCGCCGGTCCCGTCGGCCTTCGGCGGCTCGCCCGGCTTCTGCTGGGCGGCGGCCTCGCCGGCCGGCAGGAGGGCCGCCGCCGCCAGGACGAGGGCGCCCCAGCGGCGCAGGCCGGTGCGGCACCGGCGGATCGGGGCGGTCATTGGATCACCAACTCCGCCTGCAGGGCGCCCGCCGTCTTCACCGCCTGCAGGATGGCGATCACGTCGGTCGGCTTCATGCCGACATTGTTCAGGCCGCGGACCAGGCTCTGCAGGTCGGGGCCCGAGACCACCGCCAGGCGGGCGGTCTGCTCCGCGGCGTTGATGTCGGTCCGCGGGACGATCGCCGTCTGCCCGTCGGAGAACGGCGCGGGCTGCGAGACCTGCGGGGTCTCGGTGATGCGCACCGTGAGGTCGCCATGGGTGACCGCCACCGTGGAGATCTGCACGTTCCGGCCGATCACCACGGTCCCGGTGCGCTGGTCGATCACCACCCGCGCCGGGGTATCCGGCTGGACCGACAATTCGCCGATCTCGGCCATGAAGCGCGTCCGCCCGACATTCCCGGGGCGGGTCAGCACGACGGTGCGGTAGTCGCGCGGGCTCGCGGCGCGGCGCCCGTAGCGCTGGAGCGTGTAGGCGTTGATCGCGTCGCAGATCAGGATGGCGGTGCGGTAATCCGGGTTCTTCAGTTCGAGCGACATACCGGGCAGCTCCCGGAACGTGCCGGCCACCGCCCGCTCGACCAGCGCGCCGTTGGGGATCCGGGCCGCGGTCGCCACGCCGGAGACCAGCGATTCGGCCTGACCGGTCGCGCTGAAGCCCGAGACGGCGAGCGCGCCCTGCGCCACCGCGTAGACCTGCCCGTCACCGCCGGCCAGCGGCGTCATCAGCAGGGTGCCGCCGCGCAGGGAGGTCGCGTCGCCCAGCGAGTTCACGCTGACATCGATGCGCGAGCCCGGCTCGACATAGGCCGGCAGGTTGGCGGTCACCATCACGGCCGCGACGTTGCGGGTCCGCATCCGCTGATCGCGCACGTTGATGCCGAGACGGTCCAGCATCGATTGCAGGGATTGTTCGGTGAATTGCGAATTGCGCAGGGTGTCGCCGGTGCTCTGCAGGCCGGTGACGAGGCCGTAGCCGACCACCTGGTTCTCGCGGACGCCCTGGAGCGACGCGATGTCCTTGATCCGCGTGGCCGCGGTCGCGGGGGCCGACCAGAGGCCGAGGCCGACCAGGAACAGGGAGAGGAGGCGGCGCATCATGGCTGTCCGCCCGTCCGCACCCGGCCGTCGGGCTGGACGATCCCCTGGATGAGGCGGCCGGTCGCGGTGTTCCGCACCGTGACGGGCTCGTTCACCGTGGCGTTCGCCAGGGCCGTGCCCAGGGTCGAGATGACCATGCCGCGCTCCTCGAACACGATCACGGTCGGCGCCCCGCGCGTCACCAGCTTGACGTCTTCGAGGACGCCCGACGGGATCACCTCCCCGGGCAGGAGGGTCCGCTTCGCGATCTTGCCGACTGCGCGCGCGGTCGTCTCGACGGCCGGCACCCGCGGCTTGTAGTTTTCCGGATAGGTCTGCTCCCGGAGCATCGTCGGCTTGATGACGTCGCCCGCATAGATCGTCGCCACCGGCACCGGGAACGTCTGCTCCGCGGCGGCGGCCGGGGCGGCGACCAGGCCGAGCGCGCAGGCGGCGCTCAGCCCCCGAGCCGCGCGCGACACGCACCGCCACACGAAAAGATGTCCCCGGGTCATGATGTCAGCGCAGGCCCTTCGAGACGGTGCCGGCCATCTCGTCGGCCGCTTGGATCACCTTCGAGTTCATTTCGAACGCCCGCTGGGCCGAGATCAGGTTGGTGATCTCCCGGACCGGGTCGACGTTGGAATTCTCGAGATAGCCCTGCTGGATCTTGCCGAAGCCCGGATCGCCGGCGACGCCGGTCACGGGAAGGCCGGAGGCCGGGGTCTCCCGGTACAGGCCGTTGCCCAGCGGCTCGAGGCCGGCATCGTTGGCGAAATTGGCGAGCGCCAGCTGGCCGACCGTCTGCGGAAGCGGCTGGGCGTCGAGCTTCACCATCACCTGGCCGGTCTCGTTGATCACCACGTCGACGGCGTTCTGGGGGATGATGATCGCCGGATCGACGCTGTAGCCTTCCGCGGTGACGAGGCGGCCGTCGGCGTTCTTGTTGAACGAGCCGGCGCGGGTGTAGTTGATCTCGCCGTTCGGCATGGTGACCTGGAACCAGCCGCGCCCGTTGATCGCGAGATCGAGCGGGTTGGTCGTGTTGGCGAGCGGGCCCTGCCGGTGGAGATTCCGGATCGCCGAATTGCGGACGCCGAGGCCGAGCATCGCGCCCTCGGGGATCGCCGCCTCGCCGGCCTGGATCGGGACGCCCGCTGGGCGCTCGGCCTGGTAGATCAAGTCCTTGAATTCCGCCCGAGCGCCTTTGAACGCCGTTGTGTTCAGGTTCGAGATGTTGTTCGCGATGACTTCGACGTTCAGCTGCTGGGCATTCATTCCCGTGGCAGCAATAGCAAGCGCTCTCATGATGAAGTCCTTACGCCCGGGATGTGTGTGACTGTATTCCGCAACGTCCACGCGCGGCCGCCGGAGAAAGCTGATTCCCCCGGCTCGGCCGCGCCGTCAGATCGCCATGCGGACGATTTCCTGATAGGCGGCGACGACCTTGTCCCGGATGGCGACCGCGGTCTGGAGGCTCTGCTCGGCGGACATCACCGCCTCGACCACGGATTGCGTCGAGGCCTTGCCCTGGATGCCGGAGATCGCGGCCGCCTCGCCGGCCTTCACGGTGTCCCGCGCCTGACCGGCGATTTGCGTCAGCAGATCACCAAAGCTGAAAGCTCCCCCCGCGGGCGTAGCCGGTGCCGTGCCCGGCGTCGCCAAGCCGAATTGAGGGACCCCGAAGACCGAAGTCTTGTCGGTTAGGTTCGAGAGCGCGGCGAGAGACTGGATCATCACTTCCTCAGAAGATCGATGAGGCTGGAGACCATCGAACGGGCTTGCTTGATCATCTGGAGATTCGCCTCGTAGGAGCGATTAGCCTCCCGCATGTCGGCCATCTCGATCAGCATGTTCACGTTCGGAAGCTTGACCGCCCCGTTTGCGTCCGCAGCCGGGTTTCCGGGGTCGTATTCGACCCGAAACGGCGCCTTGTCCTGTCCGATCTGGCGGACCGCAACCGCTGCGGTGCCGGAGGCGCGGTCCAGGGCAGTGCGGAAGGTGATCGTCTTGCGGGCGTAGGGGTCGGAGCCCGCCGTTTTTCCCGTGGACTGCGCGTTGGCGATGTTTTCCGCCACGACGCGCATGCGCTCGGATTGTGCCCCCATGCCGGACGCGGCGATGCGGGAGGAGGCTAACAGCGGATCGATCATGGTCAGGCCTTCACGCTCAGGGCCAACATGCGGTCGAAAGCTTTGACGATGCTGGTGTTCAGCGCCTGGTCGCGGCTGATTTCACCCGACTTCATCAGCTGCTCTTCGAGATTCACCGAGTTGCCGGAATGGACGACGTCCCAACCGTCGGATTGGGTCGGACGAGCTGGCCGCGCCGTGGGACTGTTGAGATCGAAATGGCCTGCATGCGTCGACGCCATCGCGAGCGTCGTCTTGTCGAGCATATCCTTGAACGGCGTCAGATCCCGCGCGCGATAGCCAGGCGTATTCGCATTCGCGATGTTTCCGGAAATGACGGCCTGTCGGGTCGAAAGATGCTGAAGCTGCCGCGAGGCAAGATTGAGCAGAAAGATCGGGTTCATAACCTGCTGGCTTTCTGTTCTGCTGTGAAAAATCGATGTCGCTCCGGAACTATCTCCTTCCGGGCACGTTCGAAACTGGATCGGCTATTGGATGCCGTGATGTTCTGGAATGCGGTTTGCCCGACCAGTCTTGTCCGAAGCTTGCGGCGGGCCGTCGGCGGTGGCGTTCGCCATCTTGCCGAGGCCGCGAGGTTGTCGATATGACTAACTCACGGACAGGTGCTGGTTCCGGAAGGTTCGCGTACGCATCTCGGGCTTCAAAACTGAACCGGATCGCTCGCGATCCAGGCTGACGTATTGCTCCGTGATCGTTCTATGAAGAAAGACCGGCCGTGAACCGCTGAAAGAGGTTGCGCGGCCGGGCATAACGATCGTTCCTAAGTGAGAGCACGGTTCCTTTTGGTGTCTGGTCGCTGCAGGCGGACTCCGTTGTGCTGCGATCAGCTTACGAAGGCGTATCCGAGGTAGCGCCTGACTTCGATCGGATCGAAGCTCAGCTTCTGCCGGAGCTTCTTGCGAAGCTTGCTGATATGACCCTCAACCACGCTCTCATCGACATCGCTCGTGAAAGCGCCGTAGACGGCATTGAAGACCTGCTCCTTGGTCATCCGCCGTCCCCGGTTACGGACAAGGAATTCCAGGATCTGACGCTCGCGCCTCGGCAGGACGATCTTTTCTCCGTCGATGTCGGGATCGCGACCGTCGAAATACACTTTCAGCCGCTCCGTACGGTCCACCGCGGCCTCCTTGACCGACCCACGATGGGAGCGTCGCCAGACCGCTTCGGTCCGGGCCATGATCTCGCGCACGTGGATTGGCTTGCGGACGACGTCGTCGATACCGGCCGTGAACAGATCCAGGGTCTCCGTCAGGCTGCGCGTCTCGATCATGGCGATGATCGGCGCTCGCGACCGCTTCTGGATGAGTTCCGGTAGGTCTGGACGTTGCTCGCAATCACCGAGGAGGAAGCCCTGGACGGCGTCCACGTCCGGATCTCGAGCCGTCTGGAGCCAACCCTTAAAGTCGGAATCCAATAATCCGACGGACGAAATCCCCTCCCGGGCGAAGCTCGCGACGTATCCATCGGTCACTATCGGTCTTTCATCGACAATGACGTACATTATCCCAGGACTCCACAGCTAATCATTCTTTCTAAGAATGATGGAGATATGGTTTGAAGCAAAAATTCATTTGCTACAGGAATCTAGATGACGTCAGCGGAGCAGCGCGTCAATGGTTTCACTTGGAATCTTGCAGGGTGTGGTTCTGATGCCATCGCTGGAATTTGGAACGGTTCGCGAATTCTTATTCAATTTGAGCATATTTATTTTTGGTAATGTATAGGACTTGGCGGACGATTCGGATGCACGCCAGGTCTTGATCTTGGTCGCCCCTTTTTCGTGCGCGGTGCTCGAAATGTCGCGAATTCCTCACATCCTATGAGCGAATCACGGCTCTACCTGCCGATCTCTGTTCGTTCGAGCGCGAATGCAGCCTCGGCGACCGACGCGGATCATGTCGTTGGTAATAGGAACCGCTGGTCGCGCCTCGTGCTGGCGTTCGGTCCGTTATCCGCTGGGCGTTGGTATGAGTTTTGTGCATGCATGGTCTGCGCGCTGGCCGAAGAGGCTGCAGCGGCCAAGGACTTTGCGGCGTTCGGCCTAGAGTTCCGCGCTGAAGACAGTTCGGGAATCGATTTTGCGCAGGTTCCGGGACTCGCCCAAACAGCTCTCGATGCGCAGGGAGACTGGCTTGCTGGGCCGAGTTGGGAGGACGGCGCGAACGCGCGGGCCGTCATCATACGCCGCCGCTTCTATCTCCCGGTGCCGGCTTCCCAGGTGGTCATCGTGATTCGTAGCTGGCGCAATTCCCATGCTTTTCGAGTTGGTGACCCTATGATCCGGCCTGCCGGGTCGAATGAGACATTTACCGAAGGTAAGGTCGCAAGCGATGTCGGTCGCCGGCTCACGCGCGACGGCCGAATCGCCCTCGGGGCCCAACCGCTCTGGTACCGGCATGGGCTGGTCCCGGGACGCGGGCTGATCTTCAAGGGGCAGATCATCGCCCAGGGGCAGACGGAGGGGGCCCGCGCCCAGGTGGTGTTCCGCGACGCGCGCGGGAATCAGCTTCCGCCGCCCTACCCCGACACCCTGGCGACCCCGGCGATCCCCGCCTTCATCGATATCCCGGTGCACCGCGCCGCCTACCGCTTCACCCTGAAGGTCGCGCCGCCGCCGCGGGCCGCCACGCTCGAGATCGGTTTCGCGACCTGGGAAACGGGCGCCTCGCTCGCCCTGACCGCCGCGCCCGAGGTTCTGCTCGACGACGACCTCCGCCTGGCGAACCTCGCGGACGATGCCGATCCCGGGGCCGAGGCCTTCCTGCCGCATCTGCTCGCGCGCCTCGGCGGCGCCCCGGCGATGGTGGGGGGCGCCCTGGCGGGGTCGATCCGCACCTATCTCGACCCCGCGCGGCTCGCCCAGCTGCCCACCCCGCTGCGCAGCTTCATCGCCCTCAGAGACGGCCCCGACGCACCGGCCTGGACGGGGGCCGCCCTCCGCCTGGCGCGCCGGCCGGCCTGGACGCTCCCGGAATCGGTGGATTGGACGGCCGACCCGTTCCAGTCGCAGGCATGGCGCCTGGCCTTCCAATCCCTGTCCTGGGTCGCCGCCGCGGCCGAGAGCGCGGAGCGCCAGGTCCGGGACCGCGCGATCGCCGTCGCCGTCTCCTGGTCCCGCGCGAATCCCTGGGGGCAGCCGGCGGACACGCTGAGCCTGCATCCGGCCTGCATGGCGATGCGCCTGGAGGCCCTGCTGAGCCTGTTGGCCGTCGCGGCGGAAACGGATGCGCGCGCCGTCGAGATTCTCGGCGGCGAGGTCCTGCGGCACGCCTTCGCGCTGGCCGAGATCCTCGCCCAGCACACGGTGGCGGGCTCGCTGCTGGAGGTGAAGGTGGCCGCGGCCGTCCTGGCGGTCGGCCTCGTCCTGCCCGCCCTGCCGATGGCGCGGCACTGGACCGGCCTCGCGACGATCGCGCTGCGGAGCGGCGTCGACGCCCTGATCGACCCCGGCGGCGTGATCGTGGAGCCGTCATATCATCGCGGCCTCGAAATCCTGACCCTGGCCCTGGTCCTCCTGCCCGTCCTGAGCGCCCGGTCGGATCTGGCATCGCTCGCCGGTGCGCTCGACCTGCGCCTCGCGAAGGCCTGGGCCGGACTGGTCGCGCTGTTCGAGCCGGACGGCACCCTGCCCCCGTTCGGCGATACGCCCACCCATGACGACCGCTCCGGCTGGATCGAGCGCGTTGCGGCGGCCCACCCCCGCCCCTGGATGGGTCGGTCGGCGGCGGACCAGGCGGAGCGCCGAGGCGGCCCCGGTCCCGGTGCGTCGGCGCGGTCCGAGACCCTCGTCCATCGCCGCTGGGCCGATGGTCCGGACTGGGCCTCCTTCACGGCCGATTTTTCTGAGCAGATGCGCCCGCAGGACCATCGGGACTGCACCTCCTTCACCTTCGCCACCGGCGGCCTGCGGTGGATCACGGAAGTGGGCGGATCCCATTCCGATTCGCCCGGCCAGCACGTCGCAGCGGCCCGGGCCCACAACGTCGTCATTCCGGACGGTCGCGAGCCGACCGCCGGGGCGGGCCTGTCCCGGGCGCCCTTCACCGTGGGCGCCGCGTCCGTCCACCTGATCGACACGGATGTGCACGGCCCCGATTACCGGCATGTCCGGGCTTTCGCGCTGCTGGACGACCTGTCGGGCCTGGCCGTCTTCGACCGATTCGCGGCCCCCGGCAGGCCCCTGTCCCTGGACGGGTTCCTGCACCTCGACCCTGCGGTGACGGTCGCCCTGGACGCATCCGGGCGCGTGTTCGGGCTCTGGAACGACAGGCGCCTGCACATCGTGCCGCACGCGCTCGCCGGCCAGCTCGGCCGGGTCGCGGTGGGGCGATACTCGGCCGGGCCGCAGGCGCCGGCACCGGGCGGCGCGTCCGCGCCGAATCCGCTGCCCCAATCGAGCCCGGTTCTGAGCTACGCCATCACGGGAGGGCGGAGCGTGGCCGGCGGTCTCCTGATCGCCGCGTCGCCCGAGAGCCTGAGGCGACTCGTGCGGGTCGTCGAGGATGAGGCCTTCCGGCGCCCTCTCACGGAGTGAGTTCGGCGCAGCGACGGTACAGAGGATCCCGTCCGGCGATCCCGGACGGATCTAGGTCCGGATATCCTTCTTGGTGACGAAGTTGAAGTTCTCGATCATCACGTCCTTGACGACTTCGGACCCGAGCCGCTCGTTGACCTTGAGCTTGATCTCGGCGAGGCGCTTGTTGATGTCGTATTTCTTCAGGTGGCGGAAATCGAGATCGCCGTCGCTGTAGATCTGGCGAAACGACTCGTCCATGACGAACGGCGCGGGGGTGAGGCCGAGCCCCTTGATCAGGTGCGAATCCGCCGTGAACACGACGGTCGCCATGATGTAGCCCTGGACGGTCCCTTCGGCGATGACCGGGATGTTGAGCGGCTTCAGCTTCTGATAGGTCAGGCCTTCCAGATATTCCTCGGACTTCGCCTTCGGCAGGTCCGGCATCCAGGTGACGACCGCGTAGCTGGACAGCACCGTGATGGCGCAGATCCAGAGGCCCGTGATGACGATCCGGAACACGCGCGGCTACTCCTGGTAGCGCAGGGCGGCCGAGTAGGTGCCGTCGGATTCCGCGCTCTGAATCATGGTCGTGACGATATCCGACACCTCCTGCATGGCGCGCAGGTGGATGGCCAGGAGCTCGTGGTTGCGCCGGAGCTTGGCGCGCACGCGCTCCAGGCACTCGATCTCCGGGGGGCTCAGCGCGGTCGAGCCGATCGTCCGCCCCAGACGCGACAATTCCACCAGGCTCTGGCTCTTGCGGCGATTGAAGTCGTCCTGCTCCCGGATGTCGTGGACCGTCAGGGCCTCCGTCTCGGCGTCGATGGTGGCTTCGAGGCGGGCCAGGGATGAGAGCAGCATGCGCAGCGTCCGGGAGTGTGATGAAAGCGTGAGCGGCCGGGCCGCGTCAGCCGATCCGCGTCGGGTCGGGCTTCGCCGCGTCGGAGGCGACGGCCGGGTGCGCGGCTTCCAGCATGCGGGCGATGCCGATGCCCCCGGCCTTCGCGATCTGGGCACCGATCTGTTCGGCCATCATCGACTTCCAGATCGAGCCGGCATTGCCCTTGCCGAACACCGCGGTCGCGTTCTGGGGCAGCATCGATTCGATGAAGGTCTGCAGGACGAAGGCCTCGAATTCCTGCGGCGGCGTGCCCTTGGCCCGCGGGGGCGGAAGCGTCGCGGCGGTCCGGAACCGCGTCAGGATCGTGTCGACATTCCCCTGCGGCGTCGCGGGGATGCCCGCACCGCCGGCCGAGGCCGCGCCCAACGCATCCGCGAAGGCGCCGGGGGCGCCTTGCGTGAGCTTGGTGACGGCGGCCTGGTAGCGGGCCGGATCCGCGGCGCGCGCGACATCCAGGACAATATCGGAGGGAAGTTGGACGCTCACGGCGATCTCGTGTCCGGATGTTCGTGACCACGACACGTCTGGTCACCGGGCTCGACTGAACCCGTCGGGGATGCTGACTGGTCAAGCGGCTTATCAGGCCTGGCTGACCGGAGGCTTGCCTGCGCGGCCCCGACGAGGCTGTCCAGGCGTTCGGCCCAGTCCTGCTTCTCCACCTGCTGCCGGCGCTCGGCCTCGAGACCATCGACCCAGCGTTCGGCCCGCTTGTGCTGCGTGGCCTGCGCGATCAGGTGCTGGGCCGCCTTGTCCCGTGCCGCCCGCAATCCCTGCGCCTCGATCGCCAGGTTCTTCAGGCGCCGGACCGCCGCATCGCGCAGCGGCTCGAGAAACGCGGACGCCTCGTTGAGGGCGCGAATCACGTCAGCCTGCGCCGCGTCGACGTCCTGCACCCGCCTCTCGGCCTGGGCGAGTTCCCGCTCGGCGAGCCGGTGCATCTGTTCCTGGACGTGGAGGAGCCGGGTGGCCCGGCCGAGGCGCGCCTGCATCTCAGCCTCTCCTGAGCCATTGCCCGTAATCGAGGGCGAATTGTCCGAAGAAGTCCTTCGAGAGGAACATGAACAACAGCATTCCCCCCGCCAGGAGGAACGGAGTCGCGATGAAGAAGATCGGGATCTGCGGCGTGAGCTTGTTGGCCAGACCGAGCGCGAAGTTCACCACCATCGAGTAGACGATGAACGGGCTGGTCAGCCGCAGGGCCATGGTGAAGGCCGCGCTGGTCCGGTCGACCAGCCCGGCGAGCATCGGGCGCGACCCGAACGGGTCACCGGCCGGGATCCGGTCGTAGGATGCGACCAGCCCCCGGAACAATTCCCAGTGCAGATCCGTGACGAAGACCAGTATCGTCGCCACCATCATGGTGAGCGAGCCGACGACGGATTCCGCCTCGCTGTCGGCGACCGGCGTCCCGGGGATCCCCCCGAGGCCGATCATCGTCGCGAGGGCGCTGCCCATCGTCTCGATGGCGAAGAAGAACGATCGTCCGAACAGGCCGATGACCGACCCGGTCAGCGTCTCGCACAGGATCCACCACAGGGTATCGGCCGGCGACGGGTTGCGCAGCCCGTCGCCGAGCTTCGGCAGGAGCATGGGCGCCAGGGCCAGGGATACCGTCAGGGCGATCAGGAGGCGGATGCGCGGCGCCACCCGCGCGCTGGAGATGCCCGGTGCAACGAGCAGGCAGCCGCCGATGCGGCAGAAGATCATGAAGACGCCGAGGATCGACTCGGAAACGTTGACCGTCACGAAATGGTGCCGAGGGACCGGATCTCGACGCCGCGCGCGATCTCGACATGCGACAGCACGGCGACGGTCGGGAAGATGCGTTCGATGATCATCCGCACGTAGCTGCGGACCTCCGGTGCGGTGACCAGGGCGAATCGGTGCGAGGTCTTCATGTGGGCCCGGATCGCTTCCGACGCCTCGACGCCGAACTGCTCGATCAGGCGCGGATCGATGTCGACCTCGTACACGTCGCCCTTCGAATCGCGCTTGAGCCCCTGGTGGAAGGTGAGGTCCCAGCGGCTGCCCAGCCGCAGCACGTTGAGGGTGCCGTTCTCGGCCAGGTCGCCGCAGATCTGCTGCGCGATGCGCAGGCGAACGTGCTCGGCGATCTGCTCCGCCCGGCGGGCATGCGGCACGATCTCGGCGATGGCCTCGATGATCAGGTGCAGGTTCCGGATCGAGACCCGCTCTGCCAGCAGGAGCTTGAGCACCGCCTGCAGGCCGGAATACGAGATCTGCGACGGGCAGATGTCCTCGACGAGGCGCTTGTATTCCGGATCGAGCCGGTCGATCAGCATCCGCAGGTCCTTGTAGGACAGGAGCTGCGGCAGGTTGTTGCGGATGACCTCGCTGACATGGGTCAGCATCACCGAATGCCAGTCGATCGGGCTGAACCCCTCGCGGCGGGCCTCCTGGGCGTAGGCCTCCGGCACCCAGACCGCCTTCATGCCGAAGGCCGGCTCGTGCACCTCCTCGCCGATCAGCGAAGGCATCGGCCCATCGCCGACGACGATCAGCACCTCGCCCGGGCGCACCTGCTGCGAAGCGATGACCGTGCCGTGGATCGCGATCTCGTAGGTCTTGCTGGGGACGGTGGCGGATTCGACCAGCTTGATGTCCGGGACCACGAACCCGTATTGCTGCGCGAACTTCCGGCGCATCCGCCCGACCCGCTGGGCCAGCTCGCCCTGCGCGCCCAGCATCTGCACCGCGAGGTGCTTGCCGAGCCGCAGCTCGATCTCGGCGGTCTTGAGCGAATCCTTCACGGCCTCGCTCTCGCGCTGCGCCAGCAGCTTCTGGCTCTCCTCGGCCTGCGCCTGAGCCGCGACCTTCGACTGCGCCTCCGCGATGCGGCGGGGGATCAGGTAGGCGACCACGCTCATCAGGATGCCCAGGACCGCGAAGGGCACGAACGGCATGCCGGGCATGATCGCGAACAGCATCATCAGGCCGGAGGCGACGAACAGCGCCCGGGGATAGGCGCTGAGCTGGCCGAGAACCGCCTGCTCCGCCGTCCCCCGCGTGCCGCCCTTCGAGACCAGCAGGCCCGCGGCGAGCGACACGATGAGCGCCGGGATCTGCGAGACCAGGCCGTCTCCGACCGAGAGCTTGGTGAAGACGTCGGCCGCGGTGGCCAGCGGCAGACCGTGGCGGGTGACGCCGATGATGATCCCGCCGAAGATGTTGACCGCGATGGTGATCAGGCTGGCGACCGCCTCGCCGCGCACGAATTTCGAGGCGCCGTCCATGGAGCCGAAGAACGCGCTCTCTTCCTCGAGCTCGCGCCGGCGCTGCTGGGCCTGCTTGTCATCGATCAGCCCGGCGGAGAGATCGGCGTCGATGGCCATCTGCTTGCCCGGGATCGCGTCCAGGGTGAAGCGCGCGCCGACCTCGGCGATGCGGGTCGCGCCCTTGGTGATCACCAGGAAGTTCACCGTGATCAGGATCGCGAAGACCACGAGCCCGATCACGAAATCGCCGCTCATGACGAATTGCGAGAAGCCCTGGATCACGTGGCCGGCGGCGTCGACGCCGGCATCGCCGTTGGCGAGGATCAGGCGGGTCGTGGCGATGCCCAGCGCCAGGCGCAGGAGCGTCGCGATCAGCAGGATCGTCGGGAAGGACGAGAATTCCAGGGGCTTCTGGATCCAGAGCGCCACCATCAGGATCAGCACGGACAGCGCGATCGAGAAAGCCAGCCCGATATCGATCAGGATGGCCGGCACCGGCAGGAACAGGACCGCCAGGATGGCGATGATCCCGACCGCGAACCAGATATCGCGTCGGACCCTGCGCTCCGGCGTGAAAGCTTCAACGGCCGCTGCCACGCGTTCAACCCCTCCGTGCCCGTGCCGGTTCTGGCGCACCAAGCTTGCGCCTGGGTTGCGCGGGCCGCGGTATCGCCCGGCGTGACCCTACCGGCTGCTGTCGACGTGGTTGCCGCCGGCGGGTGACGGCCGCGTCCTCTCAGAACCCGGAGATGATCTTGCCGTAGACCAGCTCGGTGAAGGTGTAGATCTGGCCACCGACGAAGGAGCCGGTCGCGATCATCACGAGCAGGGTCACGATGATCTTCGGGACGAAGGTGAGGGTGACTTCCTGGATCTGGGTCAGCGCCTGGAACAGGGCGATCAGGGTCCCGACCACCATCGCGGCCGCCACCGAAGGCCCGGAGGCGACGATGATGGTCCAGATCGCGGTGCGGACCAGTTCGAGCGCATCGACTTCGTTCATGGTGCTCGACGTGGCATCACAGAATGATCCTGGAGGAGAACGATCTGCTCAATCTCTGTCCGCGCGGTGACTGGCGAGCCCGGACCTCGCCGGCAACGGGTTTCAGCCGGAGGCCAATGCTCGGGCCGCTGCGGCGATCCTCGCGGCGGCCGCGTCCTGTGGAGCTGCTCCACTCCGTGAGCGCCGGGACGTCTCCGCAGATCCGGACTCAGCAACAACGGCTTCAGGAGACTTTCACACCGGGACCGTACGGGATGTCTTCGCCGGTCTTCAGATGGGCGACCACGCCGTCGTCGGTCACCTGGACTGACGTGACCTCTCCGCTGACCTTATCGTCCGCTGAGGTAATGGTGTGACCAACCAGTCCCTGAGCCTGCGTCATCGACGCTGACTTGAGGAGTGAATCAAGCTTGCTGTTCGCGTTCACGCTCTGCTCGACCTGAGAGAACGTGGCGAGCTGGCCCATATACTCCGTCGATTTCATCGGAGCAGTTGGATCCTGGTTCTTCATCTGCGTCAGGAGAAGGCGCAGGAAGTTGTCGTAGTTCAGTGTCGTCGACTTCTCAGCGTGCTTCTTCTTCGCATTCTGTGCCTTTATGGTCGCATCGGCGGCCGATGTATTGGCGGGGTTGGTGACTGGTACGCTCATGATCCTGCCTCTATCAAATCGGATTGGCGGTCCCCGAGCGCCCGAAGGCGCTCGGATTGGAAAGGTCGGTCACCAACCGGGCTCGCTGAGCGACGTCCGGCTCGAACAGGCCGCGTAGGACCCGCAGGCCGTCGAAAGGGCGCCCTGCGTCGAGAAAATTTCGTGCCGTCGCGAGAGCGGACGCGACGCTCGGATCGGCGCAGCGGTCGAGATAGGTCCATTCCACCGCGTCGTAGGCCGACCGGACCCGTTCGGCATTCTTGGGGTCGATCAACATCGCCTGCGCGATGAAGTAGAGTTGCCGGATCGGCGTGGTCGCCTCCTCGGCCTGCAGCACATGGGCCTCGAGCAGGAACGTGGCGTCGTTGAGCAGCTCGATCGTCACCTTGCGGTCGACCCGCAGGACGGCACCGTTGATGAAGATCCGCTCGCGACCGCGCAAGCTGAGATTGATGGAGCCGCTCATCGCAGGCCGTCCCGGATCATCGTGTTGACGTAGATCAGGCTGTCGAAGCTGGACGCATCGCCGCGAATGATCTGATCGGTCTGGCTCATGTTCCAGAGACCGATCGAGATGAGGTCCGCGCGCAACTGGACGGCCAACTCGTTCTCGGGCTTCGCGAGGTCGTCGATGAGCAGACCCCACAGGCGCTGCACAAAGCTGACGGCCTCGGAGCGCGCCTCGGCCGGCGCATCGGGCGCGTCCGCCCGCTTCATCAAGTCGATAGCCCGGTCGAAGGCCGCGCGTTCGCGCTCCCGGGCCAGGGAGGGCGAGTCTTCCATAATTTCCGCGTAAGACGCGCCATACATCGCAGATTTTGCCTCTTCGTAGAAAGGAAGACCGACCGTGACGACTCAGTATCCTCGTCGTCGCAGCAACCCGCTGCAAACGATACACAGATGATGCGTCAAACGTAGTCGATGAGGTTGAGCTTCCTGATCTGGCTGGTCAAAGAATAAGAGATTTGGAGCTGGGTCGAGAGGTTGTCGAGACGTGTCTTGGCCTCCGCCTGATCAACACCTTCAAGAGAGTTGATGCCGTCCGTCATGATGACCTTCTGGGCTTCCTTCTGTTTGCCCAGGGTCGTGATCCGAGCCTCGACGATGCCGAGATTCGCCTGAATCGCGGTAACATCGACCGTGGCGTGACCGGCAATGTCGCGCATTTTTTCGTAGACGACAGACTGCGTGTCTGGGCTCAGGCTCGCCAGACCGATATCGGACCCTATCGTGTACAGCATCGCCAATTGCCGAAACGCTTTGGTGTTGGCGCTTACGGAAGTCGTTGCGGTTTCACCCGGCCCAATGTCATCGCGAATATTTGTGTTCGATGCCTTTGACCAAGTGTTGCCCCATTGTGGATCGGCAAACAGATTGGCGACCGGGCCGTTGAGGAAGCTCTGCATCTGCGCGGGGGTGATTTGGGTTGCTCCCGGCTGAGTCCCCGGGGCGAAGCCGAACGTGGTCTGAAAGGCTTGCGCGAAGGCGGTCTTTGCGGCCGATGTCGGGAAGGCTTCGTAATCTGCAAGCGGGCGCTGTGCAGTATTGATTCCGGAGAACAGGAATTGACCCGCGGTCGATGCATTCATCTGCCCGACGAACGCGGAGAGCTTCGAGGCTGCCGCCTGGGCGACGACGGACCCGCTCGCATCCGTCAGCTTTCCCGGCGCAATGAGCGCGAGAAACGCCTCGCCGTCCGAGCGAATCTGATTGAGCGCGCTCTGACTGTCGGCGAGTCGAACGGTCGTCAGATCGTTGCGTGCTTTCTGCGCAGTGATGTCGTCGAACTGCTGCCGCAGATCGAGAGCGATCCCAGTCTTGTAACCCAGTTCGAGGCCGATATCGGCGTAGCGACCTTTGTCAACCTCGATGTTCGCCTTGGCGATGCCTGCCTGCAGGCGAGCCATGTCCGAGCGCGTGCTGTTCAGCAGCGTCGCTGTGGAGATGAAATTCGCTTTCATAATGCTACCTCACCGCATCGAGAAGAGTCTGCAACATCGCGTTGACCGTCGCGAGGAGCTTGGCGGAAGCAGCGTAGGACTTTTCAAGTTCAAGCATGGTCGCCACCTCCTCGTCGCGGTTCACTCCAGTCGCGTTGGAGAGTGCGTTCGAGGCGCTGTCCAAGAAGGCCGATTCGTCATCGACCCGCTTCGAAGCCTCCTTGCGGGTCGCTTCCAGCCAACTCGCAGAGGCGCCAGCGGCCGTCAGCAGCGAAGCCGAAGCCGGAAGTTCGCTATCTGATGGGAAGGGCCGCTCAGCCCCGAGTGCGGATTGCAGCGCGCGCAGGTGGTCGGAATACGAGGCCGCGTTGGTGTCGTTGTACTTGTACTGCGTCCCAGCATTCATGCCGCCGTCGCGCAAGGTAAACGGATTACCGCCCAGCTCCGGATCCGCCTTGGCATTGACTTGAATGGAACTTGCCAGCCCGGTCGTAACGGTTGGAAGCCCGGTATTGCCGGCATTGGTGAATAGACCTGCCAACGACGTTCCGGTCGTCGATGTCTTGTCCGTCTCGGCGAAAGCGTTGATCAAGCCGCCTGCAATCGCATCGAGCTGCTTCTGATAGGTAACCGTGGCCTCGTCGCGCACCGTCATCAACCCGACGATGCGTCCGGATTGAAGCGGCATCATCGAGCCCGCGCCGGTCACCGGGATGCCGTCAATCAGGACCGCATTGCCCTTGGTGCCTGCGGCGAAGGTCGAGGTCGACGCGAAGGTCACGGGGCGAGCGAGCCGGTCGAACAGCGGCGCGCCATTGTCCGCGTAGATCGCCATGTCGTTGCCGGCCCGGACGGCCGTGTGGATACCCATTTCTTGAGACAGTTGCGCGAGGATCTTGTCTCGGTTGTCGAGGGCGTCGCTGATATCGGCTCCGGTTGCCGTTCCGAACACCACGGCCTTGTTGGCCTTATCGAATTGGCCAAGCAGGTCGTTGATGGTCGTGACGGATTTGGCGACGGCGTCGTCTGTGTTCTTACGCTCTTGCTGGATCGTCGCGCTCGCCTGGTTCAGGGTCCACGCTAGATCTTTCGCGGCGGAAACAGCGGCCTTGGCTAGATTCAGGTCGTCGGGCTTGCCTGCGGCATTTGCGAGGGCCACTTTCACGGCGCCGATCTTGGCGGAAATGGAGCGACCTGCTTCGGTGTCGCCGACGGTCTCCTCCAGGCTTTTAAGACTTTTAAGGATCTCGGTGCGGCCCGCGAGCTCCGATGTGCTGCGGATCATCTTATCGAACAACAGCGTGTCGCTGGCGCGGTTGATGACAACCCGGACGGGTCCTTCGGTCGTGATCAGCGACGCGATCTTGCGCGAATAGGCTGGATCGTTGACGCCCGCGATGTTGCGCGACACCACGCCGGTTTGGGTGGCGTTCGCCTGCAACGCGCCGCGCGCGGCCTTCGTGGCTACAGAGAGGCTCATTCCCGGTCTCCTTCCGCCGCGCGTCAGCGCTTCAGATTCACGAGGGTCTCAAGCATCTCAGTCCCAGTCTGGAACACCTTCGAGTTGGCGCCGTAGCTCGTCTGCGACTCGATCATCGTGGCCAATTCGTTACCGAGATCGACGTTCGAATCCTCGAGAGAGTGCGATTCGATCGACCCGCGACCGCCGACATTGGCGAAGTTGATCTCCGGGGTTCCCGATTCGGGGGTGACCTCGAACACGTTGCCAGAGCGCGGGGTCAGGTTGTCGGGGCTCGCTACGGTCGCAAGCGGGATGCGGAACGCTGCGGCTGTCTGGCCATCCGCATAGACCGCATAGACCGTCCCGTCTGTGTCGATCGCGGCATGGTCAACGTCTTGGGCCGAGTTTCCATCAGTGCGGCCTTTAAGCGAAAATTCGGCCGCCAGCTGCGTCAGGTTTGCAAAATCCATCTTGAATGGTTTGCCGTTAGGAACATTAAAGCTCAATGATGATGCGCTGGTCAACTTACCAGAAGAGTCAAACTTCAAATCCGTCGGTGCGGTGCCGGTCATCGGGGTGTTTTTATTGTGATCGTAGGCAGCAACCTTCCAGTTGCCCGTAGAATTCTTTACAAAATAAAGATCCACTTGAAACGGGTTTCCGAGATTGTCGTACGCGACGAAACTCGTCGCCGACGTGTAATTTTTGTCGCTCGGGTCACCGGTTTTATCCGGTGCGTTGCTGTCGAGGTTGCCCTTGTCGACGCGACCGGCGGTGCTGGGATTGGCTTTCATAGCCATTGAGGCGAGGTTGACCGGCACCAGCCCATTGAAGCTGTTCATGGACAGGATCGGGGTGCCGGAAGCCAGGCTGTAACCCTGCAGATGCATGCCCGCCGCGTTCACCAAGTCGCCCGTTCTCGCATCAATGACGAAATTCCCGGCGCGCGTGAGCGCGCTCTTGCCGCCCGCATCCTTGACAACGAAGAAACCGTTCCCGCTGATCGCAACGTCCGAAGCGCTTGTCGTTGCGGTCACGTTCGACTTGCTGCTGATGTCGTGCCGGACGACCGTCGTCACACCGCCGGAGTCGTAGGATCCGCTTCCGGACTCCGTCAAAAGCGAAGAAAATTGTGTCGATCCGCGCTTGTAGCCGACTGTATTTTGGTTCTGGATGTTGTCTGCCACGACCCCGAGGCGGTTAGTCTGGGCATTCATCCCGGAGACGCCGCTGTTGAGCACACCATACAGACCCATGACACGAATCTCCGTTGTTGAGCGATCTTGATGAACTTCAGATCAGGAGTCGCTTGCGCGAAGCTTTCGATGCTGCAGCTAGACGCTCAGCGATCCGGATCTTGCTGGACGGATCATCCTTCGTGGCGCCGCCCCGCACCTCATCCCCCCGCTCGCAGCGCGTTGGCGAGATCCAGGAAGGCGTCGAGGCTTTGCGGGTCGCTCGGATCCTGCCGCAGGGCGGCGTAGATCTTCGGGACCAGGGCCACGGCCTGGTCGAGCTCCGGGTCGGTCCCCGCCTGGTAGCCGCCCATCAGGCGCAGGTCGCGGGAATCCTCGAAGCGGGCGATCAGGCTCTTGAGCGTGCGCACGAGCTCGCGCTGCTGCGGCGTCCAGACCAGGTCGGCCAGGCGGGAGATCGAGCCGAGCAGGTTGATCGCCGGGTAGCGGCCCTGGTCGGCGATGGCGCGATCCAGGACGACGTGGCCGTCGAGGGTGCCGCGGATGCTGTCGGCCACCGGATCGTTGTGGTCGTCGCCGTCGATCAGCACCGAGAAGATGCCCGTGATCGTGCCGCCGCCCTCGAGGCCCGGCCCGGCCCGCTCGAGCAGGCGCGGGAGGTCGCCGAACACGCTCGGGGGATAGCCCCGCGCCACCGGCGGCTCGCCGGCCGCCAGGGCGACATCCCGGGCCGCGTGGGCGAAGCGCGTCACCGAGTCGAGGATGAGCAGCACCGACTGGCCCTGATCGCGGAAATACTCGGCCACCGCGAAGGCGAGCTTCGGGGCCTGCCGGCGCATCATCGGGCTCTCGTCCCCGGTGGCGACGACCACGACCGCGCGGGCGCGGCTCTCCTGGATCGGCCCCTCGAGGAACTCCCGCACCTCGCGCCCGCGCTCGCCGACCAGGGCGACGACCACGGTGTCGAAGCCGGAGCACCGGGCCAGCATCGACAGCAGCGTCGACTTGCCGACCCCCGATCCCGCGAAGATGCCGATGCGCTGCGCCGCGCAGAGGGGCGTGAACAGATCCAGGGCCTTCACGCCGGTCTTCAGCGGCTGGTCCACCCGCGAGCGGCGCATCGCCGGCGGCGGGCTGGCGTCGAGCGGCACGGGCTGGGTACCCTTGGGAAGGTCGCCCGCCCCGTCGATCGGCCGACCGAGCGCGTCGATGACCCGGCTCTTCCAGGCCTCGCAGGGCCGGGGATCGAACGCCGTTACCCGATAGGCCAGGGATCCGAGGCCGGCCTCGATCCGGGTGTCGAACGGCTTGAGGATCACGCCGTCGCCGTCGATCCGGACGACCTCGCCATCGATCCGCTGGTCATCCGCCTCGATCTGCATGCGGTCGCCGAGCTTCAGCAGGGGCAGGGTGATCTTGATGCGGCAATGGCCGAATCCGATCTCGCTCACCGAGCCGCCGACCCTGATGACCGGGTGTTCGCCCCGGTCCTCGAGGGCGAGGGCGAGCTGATCGAGCGCGTTCATGGAATTCTCCGGAGCCCCTGCCCCGGGCTATGCATTGGCAGCGGGCGGCGCAGCTCTGCAGTCATGTTTCGAACGGCCATCCGGGCCGACGTCGCCCCCGGCGGGCGTGCCGTCCTGCCTCGCGCAGGACAGGCCTCGGAACAGTGAGGTTTCAAAAGGTCCGTGACCTTTTGCGGGTCCAGGGCAGAGCCCTGGTGCCCCAGGGGCGCCCCTGAATCCCTCAGCGGGCTGAACCCTCTGGGCACGCCATCCGTCCCAGAAGGACGACGATCGTCGGGGCTCCGTCCGCCGTTTTTTAGGAGGCCGGACCGAGGCCGCGGATCGCGCTCTGCAGCGACGATTCCGTTTCCGCCACCGCGGCGGCCGCGCCCTCGAAGGTGCGGGTGATCATGATCAGCCGCGACATCTCCATGACCGGGTTGACGTTGGCCCCTTCCTGGAAGCCCTGCTGCACGCGGACAGCCGTCTCGCCCCGCTGGTTGAAGTCGAGGATCGGGGTGCCCGGCCTGTCCGAGGAGACGGCGTTGCCGTCGACGCGGGTGAGCGTGGCCGCGCTGTCGAGGCGGAAGACGCCGAGCGCCCCGATCTGGTTGGTCCCCTGCGAGATGATCCCGTCCTGGCCGATGGTGATCGGCGGCCCCTCGGGATCGACCGTGATCGGGGACCCGCCCGGATCCAGGACCGGCCGCCCGTTCAGGTCCTGAAGGTCGCCCGCGGCCGAGATCTGCATCCGGCCGTCCCGCGTATAGACCAAGCCCGACCGGCCCCGGACGGCCAGCCAGCCGTCGCCCTGGATACCGACGTCGAGGGGGCTGTCGGTCTTGTTGAGCGGGCCGGCCTTGCGCGACAGGAAGGTCTCGCCCGGCGTGGCGAAGGCCACGTCGCGCCCGCCCGCCTGGGACAGGATCGTCTCGAACTTCACCTCCTCCGCGCGGTAGCCAGCGGTTCCGAGGTTGGCGACGTTGTTCGCCACCGTGTTCAGGCGTTGTTCGAGGGCGACCTGGGCGGACAGCGTGACGTAGAGCGAGGATTGCATGTTACCGGCCTCCGAGCCGGATGGATTGGAGCTTCAGCAGCATGTCCGAGTCCAGGCCAGAATTTGTACTATTAAAAAGTGCGAGGGCTGGTGTGGATGGCGGGTTATTCTGAACATCCCACATGTTTGTGAAGCGCTTGATGAACTGATCAAGCTTTTGCGGGTCGCGAAGGCTGGAGATATCCAGCTTACGCTGGATCAGCTTGGCTTGCGCTTCGACGCTGCCCTTCGCTGCCTCAGGCGGCAGGCCAAGCGCGGTCCGGACAACTTGAGCCAAGGCCGGATCGGCGAGCAGACCATAAGCAGACCTGACGCTCGGCGCTTTGCGCTGGAAGTACAGGGCGAGCCTCACGCCCTCGTTCTCGTTCCCAGAATCCGTTTCGAGCGTCTGCCGGATATAGGCGTCCACCGTGGCTGTGCGGGCCTCGCTGCGTTGGGAGGTGAAGCGGTCGAGGAACTGGCTGAGCTTCCTGGGATCCCGGAGGGACGCGACATCGAGCTTGCTCGCAACCAGCTTGGTCTGCGCCTCCAACCCCTTCGCTGTCGCTGTGGACAAGCCCAGCGTGCTTACGACCACTCCGAATAGCACCGGATCGCTGGCAATGTCCTTGGCGCTATTCACGGCGCTCATCTTTGCCTGAAAATATTGAGTCAGCTTGCTGATTTCTGCGTCGGAGTCCGCGTAAAGTCCTGCCGGCCGGAAGTACGGGTCGACGACAGACTTGCGACCCTTGAGCCGCTCGGCCGTGAACTGATCGATGAGCTGGCGGAAACCCTCGCCGTCCTGAAAAGCTTCTGCATTGAATTTGCTTTTGATCTGTTCGGCTTGCGTAAATTTGTCATCCTCAGGATTGGCCGGGGGCAGGCCAACCGCAGTCCGGACGAAAGATGAAACTTTCCAGTCACCTACGATGTCGTCAATAGACGACATGTAGGGCTGCATCGTTCGAATATAATCAATTTGGGAAATGGTGTCGTTGTCATAGGCGAATCGCCGCTCCAGCGGCGTCTTGTTGACGCCGGCAGCATCGATCATGGACTGGATATCCGGATCGTCTGAGTGCTGCGGTATGCTGGGGTCTTGACCGTAGCCCTTGAAATTGAACGCTGCCGCAAAATCCCGGTACCGCTCGTCCTGTAGCCGATCTGCCAGAACATGCCCGTTGACGTCAGGCTGGCCGGATAGAACTTTCTTCATGAAACCTTTAGACGGGATCATGTCCTCCAAGCCGTAGGCCTTCATCGCAAACGTATAGAGTCGATGATCCGCCATAAAATCATCGAGCGTTTTGACCTTGCCTATATGATCAGTAAAATATTGTATCTCACGCTTCGTTTCCGGCTGGGAAGCGGTGCGGTGGAGGGTTTTAGATAAATCTGTGATCTTGGTTTTATAGTCAATGAAGGTCGAAAGCATGTGGCGAATCCTTCATCTTGCGGATTTCCGGATGCTAGGCGCTTTGGCTTGCCTGAACCTTGTTCGCACCGGAATCCCCGGAAGAATGCTCAAAGACCGCATGGTTGTGCCAGACACTACTCCAGCCTTACGCAAGCATGCCGGTCTAGGCCCGTCGGCATCGACTGGAACGATATCAGGACGCCGCGCGTGGGTGTTATCTTAGGCTTGCTGATCGCGATCAGCTGTGTCGGCGGTGGGTTCGCGGCCATGGGCGGCCATCTTGCCGTGATCTGGCAGCCCTTCGAGTTCATCATCATTGGGGGCGCGGCGCTGGGCGCCTTCGTGGTCGCCAACCCGATGAAGGTGGTGAAGGATACCGGCGTCGCGATCGTGGATGCGGTTCTGACCCGGGTCCCGAAGCAGGAGGATTACCTCGCGCTGCTCGGCCTGCTCTTCGCGCTGACCCGGGAATTGCGGTCCAAGCCTCGAAACGAGGTTGAGCCGCATCTGGAGAACCCGGAAGAATCTGAGATCTTCAAGGCCTTCCCGAAGGTGACCCGCGACAAGGAGCTGACGCTGTTCATCTGTGACTACGTGCGCCTCATCCTCATCGGCAATGCGCGCTCCTACGAGATCGAGGCGCTGATGGAGGAGGAGATGGTCACCCATCGGCGCAATATGCTGAAACCATATGGTGCCCTCACCAGCGTCGCCGATGGGCTGCCGGCCCTCGGCATCGTCGCGGCCGTCCTCGGCATCGTGAAGGCGATGGGCGCCCTCGATCAGTCGCCGGCGCTCCTGGGACATCTGATCGGCGCGGCCCTGGTTGGCACCTTCAGCGGCATTTTCGTCTCCTACAGCGTCATGGCTCCCCTCGCCAGCAAGGTGAAGACCACGCGCGAATCGCAAGGGCGCGTCTACATCATCGTGAAGCAGACATTGCTGGCCTACATGAACGGCGCTCTGCCGCAGATCGCTATCGAGCATGGCCGAAAGGCGATCTCCGCCAATTATCGACCGACGATCGACGAGGTCGAGAACGCGACGATCACGAATTCCTCGCGCGGCGAGGCCGGCCTACGTGAGGCGGCGTGATGTTGGACAGGCAACAGGTCACAAGCGATATCCGGGATCGACTGCTTGACGCCGCGGGCCTCTCGCTCGACCGGCTGCCGATGCTGCACGTGATCCTGGACCGGGTCGCGACGTTCAGCTCCGAGCAACTGCGCCATTTCGCGGCGTCGCCCGTCTATTTCTCCTTGAGCAACGTGGAGAGCCAGCGCTTCGGGGACATCCTCGAACCCTACGAGGCCAACGCCATCGCGGGCATCTTCCAGGCGCCGGAATGGGACAGCCACATCCTGGTCGGCTTTGACCGCGATTTCGTCTTCACCATGGTGGAGGTGCTTCTCGGGGCCGACGGATCCGAGCCTCCGCTCGACGAGGAGCGCTCCTTCTCCGCTATCGAGATGCGGATCGCCCAGCGCATCTTCGAGCAGATCGGCAAGGCGCTGCAAGCCGCCTTCGCCCTCGTTGCGGATACGCCGTTCAAGCTCGAACGAACGGAATTGCGAATGGATTTCGCGGTCATAGGCCGGCGGAATAATCAGGCCGTTGCCGCGAAGTTTGTCCTGCAGGCGCTCAATCGCGGCGGCGAAATGTTCATCGTCATCCCGCAATCCGTCCTCAATCCCATGCGCCAGAGCTTGGCCCGGATCCTGGTGGGAGAAAGCACGTCCCGGGATTCCCGCTGGACGCGACAGATTGCCAGCGAGGTGCAGAAGACCCCGGTGACCCTCAAGGCAATTCTCGAGGAGAAGCCGCTGACCCTTGGTGAGATCGCCAACTTGGAGGTCGGCCAGGTGCTGGAACTGCGGGCGACTCCGAACACGCAGGTCAAGCTCGAAGGAAACAATCGTGAGTTGTTCTGGTGCGATGTCGGTCAGCGGGATGGAAACATTGTGCTGCGCGTCGACCACTTCATCGACCAGGACCAGGAGTTTATCGATGATGTTCTCGCTCGCTGAGTCTCTTTTGTTCGCGGCCCTGGTCGCGACAACCGGCTGCCTCGTCCCGATGTATATGCGGTTGAAGCGTCTGGATCGGTACCATGCTCAGTACCGGGACATGATCGATTGGAGTGCCTGTGCCATGGTCGGCGCGAGCAACGCCGTGCAGGCCTTCGCTCAAGAGGGGCGGACCGTCTTGGAGGATCTCAGCAGCGAGATCGAGTACGCGAAGGCGGCCCTAGCCGAGTTGAAGGCGGAGCGGCTCAGGCTGACATCGTCAGTACAGACTATCGGGGACGCCCGTGATCCTGCGGTCGGCGGCCTGCCGAGCGTCTGATTCTATTTGCCGATGCGCACGGGGCGTCGGCGATTCTTGCGCCTTCGCAAGGCGACCGTAGCCCGATCCGAAGTCGCCGCGTCTGGGCTACGGTTGAGATTGCGCCGGTCCTGATTTCCTCAAGGAGCCCTTAATGTCATCCTCCTCAGACCTTCCGGACGCGGAAGCCGACCGTGGTTCCAGCAGCGGTCACAGCGAAAGTCTGTTCGCGAAGATCGAGGCCCAAGCCCAGGAGCAGCGGGCGCGGGACGAGCAAGCCGGCAGCGGCCGGAACCTGGATTCGATTCTCCGGATCCCGGTTCTGATGCAGGTGGTCCTCGGGTCGGCGACGATGCCGGTCGCGAACCTGATGAAGCTCGGACGCGGGGCGATCGTCCCGCTCGACCACCGCGTCGGCGAGCCGGTCGATGTCGTCGTGAACGGTCGCGTCATCGCCCGAGGCGAAGTCGTCGTCGTCGAAGATGATAACTCGCGCTTCGGCGTGTCGCTGACCGAGATCGTCGGTCCCGCGACGGCCGATGCCAACAGCTGACGGGACACGTCGTCATGGCCGTCGGCCCCGTCACCAAGGTCGCGCGCGTCCTGAGCCCCGCCGAGGAGGTTGCAGCCGTCCTCATCGCGATGAACAAGACGACGGCGAGTCGTTTGGTCAAGTATTTCGATACGGCCGAACTGAAGCAGATAACCCGCGCCGTCGCGCAGCTGGGACCGGTCTCGCGGATACAGCTCGAGAACATCATCGACGCAGTGACCGCATTCTTCTCTGACGGGGCGAACCTGATCGGGACGGCCCGTGAGATGGAGAAGTTGCTGGAAGGCAACCTGCCGCCCGAGCAGATCGCCAGCATCATGGCGGACGTCCTCGGCCAGGGCGAGCGCTCGATCTGGGACCGCATCTCGAATGGGTCGGAGACTGCCCTGGCAGCCTATCTGCAGAAGGAGCATCCCCAGACCTCGGCCTTGATCCTGTCGAAGGTGAAGCCCGCCTGCGCCGCCAAGGTCATGGCCCAGCTTCCGGCCCCCCTACGGAACGGCATCATGCGCCGGATGCTGGCGTTCAAGCCGATCGTCGATTCCGCCATGAAGATGATCGAACAGACGGTCCATGATGACTTCATGATCAATCTGGCGCGCAACGCTGGTGCGGATACCCACGCGCGCATGGCCGATATCATCAACAAGATGGAGCGGCAGGGCATGGAGGAGGTCCTCGATAACCTTGCTCAATCGCGCCCCAAGTCGGCGGAAATTCTCAAGAGCCTGCTCTTCACCTTCGACGACATCATCAACATGACGCCCCGGGCGCGCACGGCCCTGTTCGATCAGATCCCGCCGGAGAGGGTTATCCTGGCGCTGAAGGGTACCAGCGGCACGCTGCGCAATGTTGTGCTGGGCGCCCTGACTGCCCGAACCCGGCGCCTCGTCGAGCACGAACTCGAGGGCGGCGAGCCGGCCTCCCAGCGCGACGTGCTCGAGGCGCGCCGCTCGATCACCGACCAGGCCCTGGAGATGGCCTCCCGCGGCGAGATCGAGCTCAACCAAGCTGAGACGGAAGACACCTTCTTCAGCTGAACGGATCGGGTGGGATGTCGGACGACGACAAGGAGAGCAAAACCGAGGCCGCGAGCGAGAAGAAGATCAGCGAGGCGCTCGAGAAGGGCAACGTCCCCTTCTCCCGGGAGGCGCCGGTCTTCGCCTCGATCGTGGCGACGCTCCTCATCCTCGTCTTCGTGGTGCGGGATCACGGCGCCCCGTTCGTCCGGCAGATCGCCCTGCTCCTCGAGCAGCCGCGCAGCTTTTCCCTGGAGAACGGTCAGGATGCCGAGCAGCTTCTCGTGGCCCTGGCCTTCGCGATGTGGCGGCTGCTGCTGCCCATGCTGGTGATCTTGATGGCGGCGGGACTCGCCGCCTCGGTGTTCCAGAACGTGCCGCGCATCGCGGGCGAGCGCATCCGGCCGCAATGGTCCCGCATCTCGCCCGCCAGCGGGTGGAATCGACTTTTCAGCGTTCCAGGATATATCGAATTTGGGAAAAGCGTCCTCAAATTCCTGGCCATCGGCGGCGTCGTGTTCATGATTCTGCGCGCCGATCGACACGAGATCGTGAATATCATGTTCGTGGATCCGATCGGCCTGCCCGAGCTGCTGTTGAGCTTGTCGGTCCGGCTGGTTTCTGCCGTCAGCGTCGCGACGATCGCCCTGGTTGCGGGCGATCTGGTCTGGACGCGCGTGAAATGGCAGCGCGATCTGCGGATGTCGAAGCAGGACCTGAAGGACGAGTACAAGCAGACCGAGGGCAATCCGCTGGTCAAGGCGAAGATGCGCTCGATCGCGCAGGACCGGCTGCGCAGGCAGATGATGGCGGCCGTCCCCCGGGCCACGATGATCCTGGCCAACCCGACCCACTACGCCATCGCGTTGCGCTACGATCAGGCGGAGAACGACGCGCCCATGGTGTTGGCCAAGGGGAAGGATCTGCTCGCCCTGCGCATTCGCGAGATCGCCGAGAAGCACCGGATCGATATCGTGGTCGACAAGACCCTGGCCCGGGCGATGTACGACAACGTCGAGATCAACCAGGCGATCCCGGCGGAATTCTACCGAGCGGTCGCCAACCTCCTCGTCTACGTGATGACGCGCAAGAAGCGCTGAGCGCGCCGCCGAGAGGGGGACCCGCTCGGCGGCGCCTGGCCGATCCGGCCTGGCCGCGCTTTGCCTCGCGACGGAAGCGGTGCAGCACGAACTCGGTGTAGCCGTTCGGCTGGGCCCCGCCCTCGAAGACCAGCGCCTCGGCGGCCCGGAAGGCCGGCCCGTCGAAATCCGGGCCCATCGGCCGGTAGGCCGGATCGCCGGCATTCTGGCGATCGACGATGCCGGCCATCCGGCGCAGGGTTTCGGCGACCTGGGTGCGGTCGACGATCCCGTGGCGGAGCCAGTTGGCGATGTGCTGGCTGGAGATGCGCAGGGTGGCGCGGTCCTCCATCAGCCCGACATCGTGGATGTCGGGCACCTTCGAGCAGCCGACGCCCTGATCGATCCAGCGGACCACGTAGCCGAGGATGCCCTGGCAATTGTTGTCGAGCTCCTCCCGGACGGCCTCCGGCGCGAACGGCTCCGTGGCGAGCGGCAGGGTCAGCATGGCGGCCCGGGTCGCGGGCGCCCGGTCGCGCAGCTCCGCCTGGCGGGCGCGCACGTCGATCCGGTGATAGTGGAGCGCGTGGAGCGTGGCCGCGGTCGGGGACGGGACCCAGGCGGTGTTGGCGCCGGCTTCGGGATGGGCGCCCTTGGCGTCCAGCATCGCCGCCATCCGGTCGGGGGCGGCCCACATGCCCTTGCCGATCTGCGCGTGGCCCGGCAGCCCGCAGGCCAGCCCGGCATCGACGTTGCCGTCCTCGTAGGCCTGGATCCAGGCGGTGGCCTTCATGGCATCCTTGCGGACCACCGGGCCGGCCTCCATGGCGGTGTGGATCTCGTCGCCGGTCCGGTCGAGGAAGCCGGTATTGATGAAGAACAGGCGGTCGGCGGCGGCGGCGATCGCGGCCCGGAGGTTCGCGCTGGTGCGCCGCTCCTCGTCCATCACGCCGATCTTCAGGGTCCGCGGCGCCAGCCCGAGCAGCGCCTCGACCCGGCCGAACAGCTCCACCGCGAACGCCACCTCGTCGGGGCCGTGCAGCTTCGGCTTGACCATGTAGACCGAGCCGGCGCGGCTGTTGCGCCGGGCGCCCTTGAGATCGTGGAGGGCGATCAGCGCGGTCACCGCCGCGTCGAGCATCGTCTCGGGGATCTCGGCCCCGTCCAGCGTCACGGCGTCCGTATACATGTGGTGCCCGACATGGCGCACCAGCATCAGCGACCGGCCGGGCAGGGTCAGGCGGCCGCCGTCGGGGGCCGTGTAGGTCCGGTCCTCGGCGAGCCGGCGCTCGAGGGTGCGGCCGCCCTTGGGCAGGCGGGCGACGAGGTCGCCGCGCATCAGGCCGAGCCAGCTCCGGTACACCGCGACCTTGTCGGCGGTGTCCACGGCGGCGACGGAATCCTCCATGTCCATGATGGTCGAGAGGGCGGATTCCAGCACCACGTCGGCGATGCCGGCCGGGTCGGTGCGGCCGATCGGGCTGGTCCGGTCGATCCGGATCTCGATATGCAGGCCGTGATGGCGCAGCAGGAGGGTCTGGGGCGCCTGCGCGGCGCCGCAGAAACCTGCGAGCGCGGTGCCGTCCCGCAAGGCGGCGCTTCGGCCGCCGCCGAGCGCGACGGCCAGCGCGCCCGCATTCACGGCAAAACCCGTGGCCTCGGCCCAGGTCCCGCCGGCCAGGGGCACGGCCGCGTCCAGGAACGCCTTGGTCCGGGCGACCACGGCGGCGCCGCGGGTCGGGTTGAAGCCCTGGCCGGGGGCGAGATCGCCGTCCTGCGGGATCGCGTCGGTGCCGTAGAGCGCGTCGTAGAGGCTGCCCCAGCGGGCATTGGCGGCGTTGAGGGCGTAGCGGGCGTTCGAGATCGGCACCACGAGCTGCGGGCCGGCGATCTCGGCGATCTCCGCGTCCACGTCCGCGGTGGTGACCCGCACCGAATCGGGCTCCGGCTGCAGGTAGCCGATCTCGGCCAGGAACGTCGCGTAGGCCGCCGGATCGTGCGGCGCGCCCCGGCGGTCGCGGTGCCAGGAATCGATATCGGCCTGGAGCCCGTCGCGCCGGTCGAGCAGGGCCCGGTTGCGCGGCGCGAGATCCCGGAGGATCGCCGCGAAGCCCGACCAGAACGCGTCCGCGTCCACGCCCGTCCCGGGCAGTGCCTCCTCGGACAGGAAGCGGCGGAGGTCTTCGGCGACGACGAGGCCCGACATGGCGATCCCCTGGGCTGGCGCGCGCTTTGAGAAAAACTTGAGCGGCGCGTGAAGAATCTTTGACGACCCAGCGATAGAGCCCTTGGCTCGCGCGAAAAAGGCGCCAAAAGGGATTTGATTCTTTCCGCTCCGTTGAGAATGCAGGTCCGACCACCCATGCAGGACCACAGCGACCTGGAGATCTTCGCCCGGGTGGTCCGGGCCGGCAGCCTGACCCAGGCCGGGTCCGAGCTCGGCCTGTCGGTGGCGGTGGTCTCGAAGCGGCTGAAGCGGCTGGAGGAGCGGCTGGCGGTGCGGTTGCTGCACCGGACCACGCGGCGGGTGGCGCCCACCGATGTCGGCCAGGAATTCTTCCAGCGGATCGCCCCGATCGTCGACGCCATCGCGGAGGCCGAGACCCTGGTCTCGCAGCGGGCCTCCCGGGCCCGGGGGACCCTGCGGGTGACGGCGCCCAGCTCGTTCGGCCGGCTGCACATCGTCCCGCACCTGAGCGCCTTCTTCGCGCTCCATCCCGGCCTCGTCCTGAACCTCGAGCTCAGCGACGATTTCGAGCCGATCGTCGAGCGCGGCTACGATCTCGCGATCCGGGTCGGCACCCTGGAGAGTTCCGGGCTCACCGCGGTGCGCCTCGCCCCGGTGCGCCGGGTCCTCTGCGCGCGGCCCGGCTATCTCGACGCGGCCGGGCGCCCCGCCGGCCCCGACGACCTGCGCAACCATGTCTGCCTGGCCACCGAGAACCAGAACCCCTGGCGCCTGGTCGGGCCGGACGGGCCCTGCACGGTCAGCGCCGCCGGGCCGCTGCGCACCCATTCCAACGAGGTGGTGCGTGAGGCGGTGATCGGCGGCCTCGGCATCGCCTTGCGCTCCACCTGGGACGTGCACGCGGAGCTGCGCAGCGGCCTGCTGGAGGTGGTGCTGCCCGCCTACACGGCCGCGGCCCAGGCGGGCATCTACGCGGTCTATCCGAGCCGCGCCTTCGTCCCGGCCAAGACCCGGGCCTTCATCGAATTCCTGAAGCGCTCCTACCGGTCGAGCGCCGCCTGGCCGGAGCCGTGAGGCGCCCTGCCCGGCTCACCGGCGGGCGGCCGGATTCGTACGTCGCCGGATGTGACGCGGGTCCCCTCTCCCGTGCGGGAGAGGGACAGGGTGAGGGGTGCGACTTCTCCGGAAAGTTCGGGTCCCTCACCCCAACCCTCTCCCGCACGGGAGAGGGGGCGCGTCGCGGCCTGCACACGCCGATGTTCGCACGCCTCATTGGCTTCAAGCGCTTGAAGGGACGTGCGTTTTCCCCTCCCCCTTGCGGGGAGGGGTCAGGGGTGGGGGTGGTGCCGGATGGGGCGGAGCGGTGCCTTCTGCACCACCCCACCTCCAACTCCTCCCCGCAAGGGGGAGGAGAGCGCGTTCCGCCCGTCACGAACGACGTCCCCTGCCCTCACCCGGCCATCCGTAGCCGGCTCACTGCGCGAAATCGGGATCGGTGCGGGCCAGCATCCGCTTGAACGCCGCCCACTCGTTGTCGGGGACGCCCTGGACGGCGATGCGATCGTAGCCGGCTGCGTATTGCCCGGCGGTCTTGGTCGCGATGGCGGCGGAGGGGCGGGTGATCGGCGCGCCGGCGGCCTGGATCGCCAACTGCGCCCGGCACGAGCGCTCCAGGTTGTGCATCAGCTTGAACGCCTCGCCGACCGAGCGGCCGCAGGTCAGCAGCCCGTGGTTGCGCAGGACCATGACCGGCTTGTCGCCGAGATCGGCCACCAGCCGCGCCCGCTCGTCGAGGTCGAGGGCGATCCCCTCATAGGCGTGATAGGCGAGCCGGCCGGCGAACTGCATCGACCACTGGTTTAGGGCGAGCAGCCCCTCCTCCTGGCACGAGACCGCCACCCCCGCGACCGTGTGGGTGTGCAGCACGCAGATCGCGTCGTGGCGCGCAGCGTGTATGGCGCTGTGGATCGTGAAGCCGGCCGGGTTGATGTCGAGCCCCATCGGGTCCTCGAGCACGCGCCCGTCGATATCGACCGTGACGAGGTTCTGGGGCGTCACCTCCTCGAAGCGCATCCCGTAGGGGTTGATCAGGAACCGGTGGCCCTCCCCCGGCAGCCGCGCCGAGATGTGGGTGTAGATGCTGTCGTCGAGGCCGAGCCGGTGGATCAGCCGGTAGGCCGCCGCCAGGTCGACGCGCATCGCCTGGATCGCGTCCGGGTCGGCCTCGCGGTCCGGGGCGCTGGAATGGGCGGCTGCGATCATGCGACGGCTCCTGGCTCGGTGAGCGAGATCGCCGACAGGGTGCACCAGGGGCCGCGTGCCGGCAATGGATCGGGGCCGGTCGATGGAGGCCGGGATTCACAAGGTCCGGGACCTTGTGCGGGTCCAGGGCGGAGCCCTGGTGTCGGGCTTCGCCCGATGATCAGGGGCTCCGCCCCCGAACCCCGCCAAAGGGCTCAGCCGTTTGGGAACCCCTTCTTCGGCCCGGCCGACATCTTGACAATGTTCCTATTTTGTGCTCATGGTCTCTCGCCTGCCGCGACGCGTCGTGAGACGTCTCGGGGCGCCGGTCCGGTCAGCCGCCGGGTCGGCGGCGGTGGGCCGGTGCCTGCGTCTGCCGTCGGCTGCGGCAGGCCCGGGCGCGGGAGCACGACACCCCCCGGCTCGGGCTGGGCGGCGGCCGGCGGAGGAAATGCCAATGGCCGTTCAGAGGCCTGACGGCGACCCTGTCCTGGGCGGTGCGGCGGTTCTGCGGCGCCCTCTACTACGAGGGGGCGTGCGACGAAGGCTCGCTCGGAAGCGCTGAGGGGCGATGAGCACCTCGGGACTGGAACTTAGCGCAGGCGGGCTCCCGCGTGACGGACACCGGACGAAAAGACGGATCTGGATGCGTGGCCGGCCGTTTGGCGGCGGCGCCTTCGATCCGCGGGACGCCGGGAAGCCGGCTCTTTGTGCAACGTTGCGTTCGGGCTTCGCGGCGTCCCGCGTCACCCCGGTTGCGACTGGGTGTTTGGGCCATGCGCCCGGCGGTTTTCCGCGCGGGGCCGATGACGCGTGTCGAAAGCCTTTGAGGCCCCGGAACTCCAAACCATCCCCCTCATCCTGAGGCGCTTTCGCGGAGCGGAAGCCTCGAAGGAGTCCTCCAGGGATCGCGCGGCCGGCTGGAGGTCTCCTTCGAGGGCGACGCTTCGCGCCGCCACCTCAGGATGAGGGGATGGATGGGACGGGTGGGATCGGCCGCCCCCGCTCAGAACGTCCCGGGATAGGCCCCGCCGTCCATCAACAAATTCTGGCCGGTGATGAACCCGGCGTGCTGGCTGCACAGGAACGCGCAGGCGGCGCCGAACTCGTCCGGGCGGCCGAAGCGGCCGGCGGGGTTGTCGCGGGCCCGGGCTTCGAGGAACGCCTCGACGCTGGTGCCGGCCTTGGCGGCGCTGGCGGCGGCGTTGCTGCGGATCCGGTCGGTGTCGAACGGGCCGGGCAGGAGGTTGTTGATCGTCACGTTGTGCCGCACCGTCTGGCGGGCGAGGCCGGCCACGAAGCCGGTCAGCCCCGAGCGGGCGCCGTTCGACAGGCCGAGATGCTCGATCGGCGCCTTCACGGCCGCCGAGGTGATGTTGACGATCCGGCCGAAGTTCCGGCCGATCATGCCGTCGACCGTCGCCTTGATGAGCGCGATCGGCGCCAGCATGTTGGCGTCGAGCGCCCGGATCCAGGCGTCGCGGTCCCAGTCGCGAAAATCCCCCGGGGGCGGGCCGCCGGCATTGTTCACCAGGATGTCGGGCTCCGGGCAGGCGGCGAGCGCGGCCTCCCGGCCGGCCTCGGTGGCGATGTCGCCGGCCACCACGGTCACCGCGGCGCCGGTCTCCCGGCGGATGGCCTCGGCGGTCGCCTCCAGGGTCTCCCGGGTGCGGGCCGTGATCGTCACCGCGACGCCCTCCCGGGCGAGCGCCAGGGCGCAGCCCCGGCCGAGCCCCTTGCTGGCCGCGCATACGAGCGCCCGGCGCCCGCCCAATCCGAGATCCATGGATGCCTCCGAGAACCGGCCCTCGCCGCAAGGGCCTCCGTGCACGTGATAACGCGCCGGGCCGCGATCCGCGCAACGTGCGAAGATCGGGCGCTGATCTCAGTCATAAGCCGGAAGGAGTACTGAACTCGATGCGATGGGCCTGATTGACCGAGGATGGAGGTGGCGATGACCGTATTCCAGTCTCCCGTTCTCGGCTTCATCCTGTGCACGCTAACGGCTGGACTGGCGGCGGCGCAGCCATCCGTCACCGGAACGGGCGGCGATCCGCTCTCCACCGAGACGGCGCCCAACACCACCGCCCTCGGACAGACCAAGCCGCCGAGCCGGGCCGCCAGCCCGGCCTCGACCAGGCCGATCGAGCGCCGGACGCCGCGTCAGGCTGCGGACGACGCGATCAGCACCCGGATCTGCATCGGTTGCCGGCCGGATCCCGGCAGCACCGGCTCCCTGCCCGAGGCCGGCCCGGCGCCGGCCAAGCGCGACGTCCAGCTCGACGAGCTCCGGACCCTGGCCGAGCCCCGGCAGCAATCCGACCTCGACACCCTCCCCCTGGCCTCGGCGCATCGCGAGCGGGCGCGCTCGGCGCAGGAGAGGACCGACGGCCTCTGGCAATCCTGGCTGGTCTCGGTCTGCGACGGCTGCGGCGACCAGAAGCCGGCCCGGGCCCTGCGGCTCGAGGATTGGCCGAACCGGCAGGCCGCCGCGGCCCCGGGCACGGCCGACCGCACGGCATTGTCGGCCCGGGTGCGGGCCGCCGACATCGCCCCGCACCGGAGCCTCGCGGTGGACCTCTCGCCGGAGAACATCACCCACATCCGCCGCATGCCCTGAACGGGCCGGCAGCGCTTACCAGGTGCGCAGGTCGCGCGGTGCCACCGTTTCCGGCAGCTCCTCGAGGGACGGGGCGACGAATCCGGCCCAGAGCAGGGCGGCGACGCCGGTCAGGAGCGGCGCGGTGATGCTGAGAACGAGGCTGAGGGTCACGGCGGCCTGCGCGATCGACAGTTTCGAGTTGATTGAATGCAGCATTCATGGACGAGAATGTGTTTTCGCCGCATTAAGATGAAGGGTCATTTTGAGGCGGACTGATAAAACCGTCCACGGATGGCCGCGGCCCGGCGCCGAGGGCCCGCACAGTCCCTGTCTTCGATACGGCGTTCGGTGCTGTCAGTCGGGCGTACCAAGCAACCGGATGGACAGCCCACCTCTCAAATGGGTCCTGGGACGGGAACGACAGACGATCGATCGGATTTTCGTCAAAGTGTCGGGATTCCCAGAACATTTCGGTTTCATGGCCAAGAATTCATGCAGATTCCGCCCCTCGACCAAGTTGTCGAGCTGCAATATCCATTGTCGGGTATTGAGATGTCGAGTCGAGCAGCCATGAACAGATTGCGTGCCATCCTTGTCGGCGTCGCCCTGGCGGCGGTGCCGCTCGCCAGCGCGAACGCGATGCCGATCCTCGCCGACCCCGGGGGCGGGCCGTCCGTCACGCTGGTGGCGGGCGGTTGCGGTCCCGGGGCCTGGCGGGGGCCCTGGGGCCATTGCCGGAATACGCCCTATGTCGGGCGGCTTCCCGGCGGCTGGTATCAGGCCCGGGCCGGGAACGGCTGCCCGCCCGGTTACTGGCGTGGCCCCTGGGGCCATTGCCGCAACACGCCGTATCATGGCCGGCTGCCCGGCGGCGGGTTCCGCTAGAAGACGCTGCGTCCGCGCCGGGTTCCCGAGACTTCGGGCCGCTCCCATCCGGGGCGGCCTTTTTCAGGTCCGGCCTCCGGAGCGCGGGGGTACCGGCGAGGCGGGCGAGCAAGGCTCCCCCTCCCGCCCCGCCGGTACTGGCCTGCGTGGGGGTACGCAGGTCAGTAATCTACGCCTATCATTCCGGCTATGGAGTTGCCAATCAGCGGTTTATACCGATCGATATAGCACAGAGCGCTAATTGCCCGGCTCTGTACTGCGTTGAGATGATTTCATGGCGACCCTTTTTACGGATCCGCTCGGCCGGCAGCTGTTGAGCCTGCTCACCGCGGATCACGGCCTCCCCGGCGATCCGGAACGCCGGGTGCTCCGGGACGGGTTGCAGCAGCTCCAGCTGCACGCCCAGGCCCAGGATGCGCCGCGCTCGGTGCGCATGGCGATCCGCGCCGCGCTCTCGGCGCTCCGGGCGGAGTTCCCGCCCCCTTGCCAGCCCTCCTGTCAGCCTCCCTGCCCGCCCCCGCCGCCATCGAACGCGCCGTTCGGCACGCTTCATCGGGCTGTTACAACCCGGAAGTAGAGGCATCCGGCGTGACGTCATCTCAGGAGCGCAGGCGAATGCCGGCCCATTATTGTATTAACCCGCTCGATCCGTATGCCGAGCAGGAAGTGCTGGTCACGTACGACGAGCACCGGCCGTTCGTCTCGATCCGCTCTGCGGTCGACGAAGAGGGCTACGACATCCTGAGCGACCTGTCCGAGGATTGCGTCCGCATCCTGCAGCTCGAGATCGCCGTGTATCACGGCCACAGCGAGCCCTATGCCTGGGCGCAGCACGCGGTCGACGTCGTGGCGGCGCCCGCTGCCGCGTGAGGCCGGCTTCCCGTCAGGGCCGGGTCGGCTCGACGGCGAGCGCCCCGAACTCGCTGACCATGCATTCGTGCATGCGCCGCAGCCACATATGCGCCTCCGTGGCGCGGGCTTCCGCCCGGTCGGCGCGCTCGGCCGCCAAGCGGACCTGCTCCTCGGCCCGCTCCGCGCGGGCGACCGCCTCGCGCATCGTCGCCTCGGCATGGCGGGCCCGGTCCTCGGCCGCCCGCGCCGCCGCATCGGCCTCGCGGACCGAGCGCTGCGCGTCCCGGACCGAGTCCCGCGCGCGCTTCTGCATCTCGCGGACCCGGGCGGCGACGCCCCGGACGGCCAGCAGGGAGGCCGACCAATCCTCGTCCTCGGCGGCCGGGGCCTCGGGGCCGGAGAACAGCGCGACCACCCGGTCCACCGGGTCGCTCTCCGGATGGGCTGCCGTCGCGCGGGCCGGGCTGGTCATGCCGCGGCCTGATCGGTCAGGCCGGAGAACTCGGACATGATCGCGTCCTGGACGCGGGCCAGCCATTCCTCGGCGTGACGGGCGCGCTCCTCCGCCGCCCGGGCGCGGGCCTCGGCCGCCTTCGCGCGCTCTTCGGCGGCCATGACCTGCGCCTCGGCGCGGACCTGCGCGTCCCGCGCCTGGACCTCGGCGATGCGGGCCCGTTCGTTCGAGGCCGTGATGTCGTCGCGGACCCGCTCCAGAACGTGCTCGATCCGCTCCTCGCGCTCGCGGGCCTGGGCCTCGACCTCCCGGGCCTGGCGGGCCGCGGCCTGCACCCGGTGGATCAGCGCATCCCAATCCTGCGGCGCGGATTGCGGCGTCGGCAGCGGGGCCTGCTCGTTCAGCGACGAGACCACCCGCAGGACGTTGCCGAGATTGGCCTCCGGCCCGGCATTCGGCTCGCGCTTCGGCTTGTCGGTGGCGCGGAAGCGCGGGTCGTTCAAAAGCCGCTGCAGCTCGCTCACGGGGCGCCCTCTCCCTGATGGTAGACTGAGATGCGATTAAACTGTCTGCATTGATTAACAAATGGTTAAAATCAAGTTCGCCCGGTGGGGGTTTGTTAACGTGGGCTGCGCGGTTGCTGGAATTCGGCCGGCCCGAACGCGCCCGGCCGGCCCCGTCCGCGACATCGGGATACCCGCCGCCGGCACGGGGCGGCGGAACTGTATCGGGCGGTTCCTGTTCCTCACAGGACGGGATCGGCTTGGAGGAACGAACTGATGCGGAACGGTGCCCAGGATCGAGGCCCGGCCGCTTCCGGTCCGGACCAGGACGCGGCGCGCGGGTTTACCGCCGCCCTGCGCGCGCAGGCGCAGGACTACACCGGCAAGCGCAAGGCCGACGCGGCGCGGGTCGTCTCGGATGTCGGGGACGCCATCCGGGGCACGGGCGCCAGCTTCGACGGGCTGCCGCAGCTCAAAGCCTTCTTCGATCAGGCCGCCCTCGGCGTCGACGAGCTGGCCGCGGACATCGGCCGCCGCTCGTTCAGCGAGATGTACGACGAGGTCCAGGCTGCGGCCCGGCGCCGCCCGGCCCTGACCGCGGCGGCCGCCATGCTGGCCGGCTTCGCGCTCTACCGGCTCATCAACGCGCCCGGAATCCGGCCGGTGCCGCGCTCGCGGGCCTTGGTCCCGGTCGACGTCCTGCCGACGCCGGACATCTAGAACGCTCGGCAACGGCCCTGGGCCACGCCCCGGATCCGGGTGCGAGGCGCCGACCCAAAATGATGGAACGCGCTGTCGTCGTCGGGCCGCTACCCCCGGCGCCGATGGGCGCTTGAGGAGGACAGGATGGCCGAGCCCGGCATACGCAGCATCCCGACCCTCGTCGGCGATGCGGTTCGCGAGTTGCGCGACCTCGTCGCGGACGAGCTGGCTCTGTTCCGGGCCGAGATGGCCCAGGGCGTCCACCGGATCTCGCTCGGTCTCACCCTGCTCATCGCGGCGGCGGTCCTGGCCATCACCGGGCTCTTCACCCTGTTGCTGGCCCTGGTGAAGGGCATCGCCGTCCTGGTCCAGTCGGATGCCCTCGCGGCCCTGATCGTGGGCGGCACCTTCCTGGTGCTCGCCCTGGGGCTGGGTCTGTATGGACGCAGCAAGGCGTCGCTCTCAGGTCTTGAGCCGACCCGGACGGGACGGCAGATCAAGCAGGACGCACAGATTCTCACGGAGCGCAGGGACGTATGAACAACTCGGCGGACGAACTCGAGCAGGATGTGGAGGCGAGCCGCGGGCGCCTGGATCGCACGCTGGGCGATCTGCAGGCCCGGTTCCAGGGGCCCGGCGTGCCCCGGGATCTCGCCGACCTCAAACGGTCGGGACAGGCCGCCGGCGAGGCGGTCGAGCGCTTCGTCGCCGACATGCGCGTCAACCCCGTGCCGGCGCTCCTGATCGCCGCCGGGGTCGGCCTGCTGGTCTATGACGTGTTCCGCTCGGCGCGCCGGCGCGCGGCCCTGACCCCGGTCGGCGCTTACAGGGGCTCTCAGGCGGCGGACGATCGGGGCCTGGCCGAGAACCAGCCGGAGCGGATGCAGGCGCGGCTCGACGAGGGCCTGGAGGAGAGTTTTCCGGGCAGCGATCCCGTCTCGGTGCGGATCACCAAATAGCGCGGCCCGGCCGCCTGGCCGGCCGGGGCGTGGAGCCCCCCTCGGTCGTCGGCCGAGCGCGTGCCGGCCTTCGACCTGACTCCGCCGGGTCTTCAGCGCGATCTGCTTTCGATCCGCGCCCGATCGTCATGAAATCGGGCGGGGATCGCAGACGGTCGGGGAACACGTCCGCACCCGGACCGGTATTCACCTCGGCGGCGCGCATCCGGGCGGCGCAGGGGGCCTGACATGACCGACCTGGACCTCCACGGCGACACCGAAACCGAGGCCGAGGTCGATCCCCTGGCGGCCAAGATGCCGGAGGTCCTGCGCCTCGCAACCGCGCTGGCGGAGCAGATGCTGGCCTCGCAGATCATGGGGCGCACGATCTCGGGCGAACAATTCACCGCTCTGGTGAGTGCCGCCCGCCTCCTTCAGGACAACAACGTGCCCTGGCCGCCGCTCGTCCAGGAAGTCGTCCACGAATTGGCCGAGCGGATGAACGCTGTCGGATCGGAGCCGGACGGCGCCGCGGGCTGACGGGCGCGTCGCGCGCCGTCCCGTGCGCCGGGCGGGCGCAAGGTGACGAGGTCCTCCGTGCGCTGCCCGCGGATGGGGCTTCCAACCGTCGCGCAGACGGGGCGCGAGACGCGAACGCCGTCGACATCCACGGGATGTCCCGGTCCCGGCCGGCCCAACCTTCCGGTGTCACAGATCGAGAGCCCAGCCATGTGGTACCTCTACGGCTTCGTGCTTCTCGCCGGCGTCGCCAATGCCGTTCAGGCGGGGCAGAACGGGGCGCTCTCCAAGGGGCTGGCCGAGTCGTTGACCGCCGGGCTGGTGGTGGCGGCCGGGACCGCCACCTGCATCCTCGTGGTCGGCCTGCTCTCCGGCAAGCTCACATGGCCGACGGCGGCCCAGGCGCTGGCGATGCCGTGGTGGGCGTGGTTCGGCGGGATCCTCGGCGGTTGCATCATCCTGGCGCAGTTCATCGTGGCGCGTCAGATCGGCGCCGCGCCGTTCCTCGGCCTCCTGGTCACCTCGGGCGTGGTCACCTCGATCGTGCTCGACCATTTCGGCTGGGTCGGCTTCGACCGGCATGCCGCCAGCCTCTGGCGGATCCTCGGCGGGCTTCTGATGGTCGCCGGCGTGGCGCTGGTCGCCGCGTTCTGAGCGGGCAACGCCCCCTCCGGTTGATCGGCCACGCCGACGCTCCGGAACAGGCCCCCCGGCGCGGGGTTGCTCCTGAGACGCACAAGGAGAACGCGATGCTGACGGGTGGTTTGCTGTGGCTGATCGGGGTGCCGATTCCCGTCCTCATCCTGATCTGGTTCTTCTTCCTCCGGGGGCGCTGAGCCGCGCCGGAACGACGCTTCGGACCTGCGCCCGATCGCGCGCAGGTCCGGCCCGCGGCATCCACCGCCTCGACACGCCCGCCCCTACGGTTCCTCTACCCCCATGCGCCTCGCCCTCGCTGCCCTCCCCTACATCGTCGCTGCCGGAGGCGCGCTCGCGCAGCAGCAGCCACCCACAGTCCCCGAATTGCTGACCGCGGAGGCGAAGGCCGCCCTGGCCTGCGAGAGCGGGGGCGATCCCGCCATCATCCGGGAGCAGTGCCGGCTGCGCGACCGCCTGAGCGGACGCCTGGCCCAGGCCGGCTATTGCTGGGGCCGCAAAGGGCAGAGCGACGAGAAGAAGGAGTGGCACGCCTGCCAACCCGATTCGATCTTCGAGGACGATATCGAGGCGGTGCAGCGCTGAGCGCGACACGGCGGCCGGCCAGGTTGCGCCGCCCTCGGGCTGAGCCGCGCGCGCCGGGATCGTGCGCCGCTGCGGCGTGGCCTCGAAACCCGCCGTGCCCAGCGCTTCGATCGTCCCGGCCCGGCCTCGGGCCGTCTCAGCGGGTCCCGGTGGAGCCGCGCGCCACCATGCGGCCGCTGAGGACGATCTTGCGCACCGGCTGGTCCGGCTTGGCGATCCGCTCGAACAGCCGCTGCATCGCCTGAGCCCCGATCTCGGCGACGGGCTGCTCGATCACGGTGAGGCCGGGCTCGATCAGGTCGGTCCAGGGCTCGTTGTCGAAGCCCGCCAGCGCCAAGTCCCGTGGGATTGCGAGGCCGAGGGCGCGGGCCGCCCGCACAGCGCCCATCAGGATCTGGCCGTTCGACAGGACGAGCGCCTCCGGACGGTCGGGGGCGGCGAGCCAGCGCGCGGCCGCATCCTCCGCGGCGGCCGCGTTCGGCGCGACCGTGCGGATGTCGGGCGTGAGCCCGTGGCGCCGCATCGCCGCCTCGTAGCCGGCCTGGCGCTCCCGGGCGGTGGTGCTGGTCGCGCCGAACAGGCCGCCGATCCGTCTCCGGCCCCGGGCGACCACGTGATCGACCAGGGCGGCGCTCGCGGTCACGTTGTCGAGGACCACGCTGTCGTGGGTTCCGGGCGGCCCGGCCCGGTCGATCAACACGACCGGGAAATCCAGCGGGCGGGCGCCGAGGCGTTCCAGCGTCACCCGGGTCGGGGCGAAGATCACGCCGGTGACCCGCTCCTCCTCCATCAGGCGCAGATACATCGCCTCGCGGGCCGGATCCTCGTCGGTGTTGCACAGGATCACCCGCAGGCCCGAGGCGAAAGCCGCATCCTCGACGGCCCGGCTCACCGCGGTGAAGAACGGGTTGCGGATGTCGGCCACGATCAACCCGATGGTCCGGGCCGCCTGCGAGCGCAGGCGCCGGGCCGAGAGGTTCGGCCGGTAGCCCGTCGCCTTCACGGCCGCCTCGACCTGCTCGCGCAGGGCGTCGCTCACCGGCCCGCGCCCGAGCGCCCGCGACACGGTCGCGGTCGAGACGCCCGCCGCCCGGGCCACGTCGCGGATCCCGACCGTCATGACCCGGCCCCTTCTGAGAAAACGTTATCAGCCTTCCGCCGCTCTGGTTGCCATCGGCCGCGCGCAACCGCAAGTCGCGTCGATCGGCGAAGCCCGCGCTGCGTTGACAACTTCTGTGAAAACGTTTTCAGTCGCGGCAACGAAGAGCCGGCGCCACAGGCCGATGCCTCAGCCGGGAGGAGAGCGCGCCATGCTCGCACCGACACCGAACCGTGAGCCGCGCATCCTCGTGCGGATCGCGGCTAAGCCGGCCACCAAGGAGGCGGCGATCCGCGAGGCGGCGCAGCTCCTCACCGCGGCCGGCTGCATCGAGGCGGCCTACGGCGAGAGCATGCTGCGCCGGGAGGCGGTGGCGAACACCTATCTGGGCCACGGCGTCGTCATCCCGCACGGCCTGGTCGATGACCGGCATCTGGTCCGGGAGAGCGGCCTCGCGGTGCTGCAGGTGCCGGAGGGCATCCTCTGGCACGACGGGCAGGTGGCCCATCTGGTGGTCGCCATCGCGGCCCAGTCCGACACCCACATCACGGTGCTGCGCCGGCTCACCCGGCTGATCCAGGACGAGGCGCGGCTGGCGCAGCTGCGCATCACGACGCGGGAGGCCGACCTGGTCGCGGCGCTGACGGAGGATGCGGCCGCCGCCGCGTCCGGTCCGGCCGTGGACCTGCGCCAGCGCTTCGACTGGACCGTCGATTATCCCGCCGGCCTGCATGCCCGGCCGGCCACCCGCTGGGTCGAGGTGGCGAAAGCCTGTCCGGCCCGGATCCAGGTCCGTCACGGCGCGCAGGTCGCCGACGCCAAGAGCCTGATCGGCCTGCTCCAGCTCGGCCTGCAGTGCGGCGACCCGGTCACGATCTCCGCCGAGGGCGACGACGAGGCCGGGGCTCTCGCCCGAATGCGCGCCGCGGTCACGGATCTGAGCGCCGGCGAGAAGGCGGCGGCGCAGCGGGCGACCGAGGCCGCCGCGAAGGCCGCGGGGCCGGTCGCCGGCTGGAACCCGTCCGACGCGCCGCAGGTCATCGCCGGGATCGGGGCCAGCCCCGGCATCGCCATCGGGCCGATCCACGTCCTGGCCAGCGCCGAGATCGTCGTCCCGGACGAGCCCGAGCCCCTGACCACCGGCGGCGACCGCCTGCACCGGGCGCTGGGGGCCACCGCCGACCAGCTGAAGGCCCTGGCCGACGACACCGAGCGGCGCCTCGGCAAGGCCGATGCCGGCATCTTCCGGGCGCAGGCCGAGCTGATCGCCGACACCGACCTGATCACCCTGGCCTGCCAGCTGATGGTCGAGGGCCACGGCGTCGCCTATGCGTGGAACGGTGCGGTCGACCGCATCGCCAACCAGCTCGCGGCTCTGGGCAACCCGGTGCTCGCCGGGCGCGCCGCGGATCTGCGCGACGTCGGCCGCCGGGTGCTGGCGCAGATCGATCCGGCCCTCAAGGGCGGCCACGACCTGCCGGACAGCCCCTGCATCCTGGTCGCCCCGGACCTCGCCCCCTCCGACACGGCCGGGCTCGAGCCGGCCCGGGTGCTCGGGCTCGCCACCGCCCAGGGCGGCCCGACCTCCCACACCGCCATCCTGGCGCGCACCCTGGGGATTCCCGCGATCGTGGCCGGCGGGCCCGGCCTGCTGGCGCTGGCCAACCGCTCGGAGGCGATCCTCGACGGCACCACCGGCCGCCTCTACTGCGACCCGAGCGCGGCCGACATCGCCGCGGCGCGCGCCTGGCAGGAGCGGCAGCGCGTCCAGGCTGAGGCCGAATCGCGCGCCCGCGCCCTCCCCGCCCGGACCCGGGACGGGCATGCCGTCACCATCGGCGCCAACGTCAACAATCCCGAGCAGGTGCCCTTCGCCCTCGACCAGGGTGCCGAGGGCGTCGGCCTGATGCGCACCGAGTTCCTGTTCCTGGAGCGGGGCGAGACGCCCGGCGAGGACGACCAGTACGCCACCTACCGGGCGATGCTGAAAGCCCTCGACGGCCGCCCGCTGATCGTGCGCACCCTCGATATCGGAGGCGACAAGCAGGTCTCGCACCTGCGGCTGCCCAAGGAGGAGAACCCCTTCCTGGGCGTCCGCGGCGCCCGCCTGCTGCTGCGCCGGCCGGACCTGCTGGAGCCGCAGCTGCGCGCCCTGTACCGCGCCGCCCGGGACCATGTCGGGCCGGGCGCCCCGACGGGCCAGGACGCGCCGCTCTCGATCATGATGCCGATGATCACCTCGGTGCCGGAGGTGCTGCGGCTGCGGGCGATCACCGAGGGCATCCGCGCCGAAATCGGCGCGCCGCCGGTGCCCCTCGGCATCATGATCGAGGTGCCGGCCGCCGCGATCCAGGCCGACGCGCTGGCCCGCCACTGCGACTTCTTCTCGATCGGCACCAACGACCTCACGCAATACGCCCTGGCGATCGACCGCCAGAACACCGAGCTCGCCCCGGAGGCCGATTCCCTGCATCCGGCGGTGCTCCGGCTGATCCGCATGACCTGTGCGGGGGCCGCGCGCCACGGGCGCTTCGTCGGCGTCTGCGGGGGCATCGCCGGGGATCCGTTCGGCGCCTGCCTGCTGGCCGGGCTCGGCGTCCACGAGCTGTCGATGACCCCGCGGGACCTGCCCGGCGTCAAGGCGCGCCTGCGCGCGGCCGAGCTCGGCGCGCTCCAGGCGCTCGCGGCCCGCGCCTGCGACCAGGAGGACGCCGCCGCGGTCCGCGCCCTCGACCCGGGGGAGGCCGCGTGAGCGCGATCGTCACCCTCACGTTGAACCCGGCGATCGACCAGACCGTCCTCCTCGACGCCCTGGTCCCGGGGGCCGTGCACCGGGCCCGCGCCGTGACCGCCCATGCCGGCGGCAAGGGCGTCAACGTCGCCTGCTGCCTGGCCGATTGGGGCCTGCCGGTCACGGCGGCCGGGATCCTCGGCGCCGACAATGCCGGCCCGTTCGACCAGGTGCTCGCCGCGAAGGGCATTGCCGACGGCTTCGTTCGCATCCCGGGCGAGACCCGGACCAACCTGAAGCTCCTGGACCAGCGCTCCGGCGAGACCACCGACATCAACCTGCCCGGCCTCGCGGTCACCGGCGCCGACCTCGACGCGGCCCGGGCCGCTTTGCTCGACCGGGTGGAAGCGGGCACCCGGGTGGTGCTCGCCGGCAGCCTGCCGGGGGGGCTGCCGCCGGAGACCTACGCGGACCTCACCCGCCGCCTGAAGGCCCGGGGCGCCCGGGTGGTGCTCGACGCCTCCGGGCCCGCCCTCGCCGCCGCGCTGGCGGCGGACGTCCTGCCCGACGCGGTCAAGCCGAACCGGCACGAGCTGGAGGAATGGGCCGGCTGCCCGCTCCCCGGCCTCGGCGCCGTGCGGGAGGCGGCGTCGCGCCTGCGGGCGCAGGGCATCCCGGTGGTCGTGGTCTCCCTCGGGGCCGAAGGGGCGCTGTTCCTGACCGAGCGCGGCAGCGTCCACGCGCATCCCCCGGCGACGCCGGTGACGAGCACGGTCGGGGCGGGCGATGCCCTGGTGGCCGGCCTCGTGGCCGCCCTCGAGGCCGATCTGGACCTCGCCGGGATCGCGCGCCGCGCCCTGGCTTTCGCGGCCGGGAAGCTGACCCGGGCGGGCGCGAACCTGCCCCCGCGCGACGCCCTGGATGCCATCGCGCGGTCGGTCCGCGTCGAGCCGCTGGACTGAGCGCGGCCCCGGATCGGTCGGGTCATCGAGACAGCTTGGAGGACGGTATGGCGCGGTTGTTGGCGGTGGTCGAAGGCGGGGAGCGCTCGACGCTGGCCGTCCTGGCGCTGGAGGCGCTGCGCAAGGCGGCGGCCCGGCGCAACCAGCCGATCGCCCTCGAACTGCGCGGCGCTCCGGGCGCCAACCCGCTGCCGGAGGACGCGATCCGCGACGCCGGGGCGGTGCTGCTGGTCGGCGCAGGCGATCTCGATGCCCGCCGCTTCGGCGCGCTCCGGCCGGTGCGCGCGGCGATCGAGGAGGTCCTCACCGACGTGGACGGCGTGCTGGACCGGGCGCTCGCCGATGCGGCCGCTGCGCCGGCCGCGCCCGCGGCGGGCAATCCCAAGACCATCGTGGCGGTGACCTCCTGCCCCACCGGCATCGCCCACACCTTCATGGCGGCCGAGGGACTCCAGGCGGCGGCCCAGGCCCTCGGCCACGCGATCCGGGTGGAGACACAGGGCTCGGTCGGCGCCCGCGACACCCTCACGGCCTCCGAGATCGCCCAGGCCGACCTCGTGCTGATCGCCGCCGATACCGGGGTCGACCGGGCCCGCTTTGCCGGCAAGCAGGTCTACGCCACCACCACCAAGGCGGCGATCCGCGACGGCAAGGGCCTGATCGCCACGGCCCTGGCGGAGGCCCGGGTTCAGCCGGCGGCCGGCGCGGATTCCGGGGCTGCGCCGGCACGGCCCGAGGCGGCCGAGCGGCAGGCCGGTGCCTACAAGCACCTGATGACCGGCGTCTCGTTCATGCTGCCCTTCGTGGTGGCGGGCGGCCTGCTCATCGCCCTCGCCTTCGCGGTCGGCGGCATCGACGCCATGGCGCCCGGCAATGCCGGCACGCTCGGCTACGCGCTCGGCCAGATCGGCGCCAAGGGCGCCTTCGCGCTGATCGTGCCGGCGCTGGCCGGCTACATCGCCTACTCGATCTCCGACCGGCCCGGCATCGCCCCGGGCATGATCGGCGGCATGCTGGCGGCGAACCTCCAGGCCGGCTTCCTCGGCGGCATCGCGGCGGGTTTCATTGCCGGCTACACGACTCGCTTCCTCAACCGGCACATCCGGCTGCCGCGCAATCTCGAGGGGCTGAAGCCGGTCCTGATCCTGCCGCTGCTCGCCACCACGCTCACCGGGCTGCTGATGATCTACGTGGTCGGGGTGCCGGTGGCGGCGGCGCTGGCCGCCCTGACCGGCTGGCTCAAGGGCATGCAGGGGGCGAGCGCGCTGGTGCTCGGCCTGGTGCTCGGCGGCATGATGGCGATCGACATGGGCGGGCCGATCAACAAGGCCGCCTACGCCTCGGCGGCGGCCCTGCTCTCCTCCGGGGTCGACGCGCCCATGGCGGCGGTGATGCTCGGCGGCATGACGCCCCCGCTCGGCCTCGCCCTGGCGACCCGCCTGTTCCCGGCCCGGTTCACGGCCCCCGAACGCGAGGCCGGGGGCGCGGCCGCCGTGCTCGGCGCGGCCTTCATCACCGAGGGGGCGATCCCGTTCGCCGCAGCCGACCCGCTGCGGGTGATCCCCGCCCTGGTCGCCGGCTCATCCGTGGCCGGCGCGCTGGCGCTCTCCCTCGGGGTGACCCTGAAGGTCCCCCATGGCGGCCTGTTCATCCTGCCGATCCCGAACGCGGTCACCCATCTCGGCGCCGCGATCCTGGCGCTGGTTGCCGGCACCGTCGTCACCGCGGTGACGGTGGGCCTCCTCAAGAAGGGTGCAGCCGGAGCCGCCTCCGGCGCCTGAGCCCCGCACCCTCGAACCTGTGCGCCGGAAGCCCGAACGTCCGAAAGCCGGCCGGGCCAGCCCTTCGGGCCTCTTCGCCGGCGCGTCGAAGGCAGGCTCGGTGACTCGGCTTGGCTGCGTCTGCGGCACCACAGCGGCGGTCGCCGCCCGCCGGGCAGGTTCGCGGATCGGACGACCGCAACGCGGGAAGGCCCGGACGGACATGCCCCGGCGGCCCACGGCATGACCGCGGGTCGTCCATCTTCGATCTGTCGGAAAAGGTGGGCCCCGGGGCCGAAGCCCCGGGTTCTGTTTCTACGGCTGCCCTGCCGCAAGATGCTTACGCCGCGAGGCGGGCATCCATGACAACGTTATCGTTGGCATTTAGAGTTTTGGTCAGGTGCTCGGAACAGGGGTTGCCTGCGCCGAACCGGTCGAGTCCTTACCGAAAGTCGCATCTTATCCTGCCGAAACAGGACAGAACTCGCGGTCCCTTTACCGTCCAGTCGAACCTAACTTCGCCCCCAGCAGAAACCCCCTGGCTGCAAGCCGCCGATGCGTGGCTGCCTGCACGACCCCCGCGCGATGGCCGGGGCAGGATGTTTCTGGTGGAGGCGCCGGGTACCGCCCCCGGGTCCTGAAACGTTATTACGAACCGGTCGTCAACTTCACGGGCATCCTACCGCGTGTGGGGCCGAAGGTCTACAGGTCCGTGCGGATCGGGACAGCCACGGTCTCGGCGGAGATGATCGACGCTCCGCACCCTTCGCCCCGGCGCCGACACCGAAGCATCCCTGAGGCCTCGCCCCGGGGGATCGCCCGCCCGGACGGGGTCGGTCGGCATACGGCTCGCACCGGCCTGGTTTGGGCGCTATGGGCTTACGCCGCCATCGGTTGCCGCGGCCGCGCGAGGCCGTCCGCCAGTCTGGTTAGGAAAAGCCGAACATGCCGAACACGTTGGGTCTCAACCGCACCCTCGGGAGCGCCATCGGCGTCATCGCGCTGGTCTCGGTGCTCAGCAGCGGGGCGGTCCTGCTGACCCGCGGCCAGCTGCAGGACGCGAACGAAACCCTGAATCGCTCGAACCAGACGATCCGCGGCCTCGATGCCTTCCGCAACGCCATGCTCAACCAGGAGACGGGGCTGCGCGGCTATCTCATCACCGGCCGGGAGGGCAGCCTCGAACCCTACCGGCAGGGGCAGCCGGCCCTGGACGCGGCGATCGATCGCCTCAAAGGCTTGATCGGAACGGATGCCGCCGCGTCGCGCCTGCTGGCCGATGCCGTGACGGCGGCCCGCACCTGGCAGACCGATATCGGCCAGGCCGTCATCCGGGGCGCGGCCGACCCGGCGACCCGGGCCGAGGCGGTGCGGATCGAATCCGCGGGCACCGGCAAGCAGCTGTTCGACACGCTGCGCGACAAGCTCGCCGCCATCGAGAGCCTGGAGGAGGCCCATCGGGCGGCGCTGAACCAGCGGGTCGCCCAGGCCGAACGCAACGAGAGCCTCGCCCTGTGGGGCGGCACCCTGCTCACGCTCCTGATCTGCGCCGGGATCGGCATCGCCATCAACCGCCTGATCGTCCGGCCCCTCGGAGACGTGATGGGGTTCGTCGAGCGGGTCGGCGCGGGAGATCTGTCGGGCCGGCTGCATTCCGGCGGACGTCACGAGATCGCGCGCCTGGGGCGCACGCTGAACGCGATGGTGGACGGCCTGTCCGATCTCGCCCGGACCAACCGCGCCGCCACCGCCGACCTCAACGCCGCCGCCGCCGAGATCCGCGCCTCGGCCCAGCAGCAGGCGGCCTCGGTGGAGGAGCAATTCGCCGCCGTGCAGGAGACCGCCGCCACGGTGGACGAGATCACCCATTCCGGCGC
>NZ_FOQW01000026.1:0-59163 GCF_900113845.1 Methylobacterium brachiatum
TCGCCGCTCGCGCGAACAAAGGGTGACTTGTAAAACGCTGTAAAACATTCGGCCGAAAAGCCAATGGTTTCAGGGTGGGAGACGAAATCGCACAGTTTGGCTAAACGACGGAAAGCCGAGTGATCGCAACGACATGCGTTTACAATACGTCGGTGAACGTGACGGGAACGAGCGCGGAACGTCGTGTGATCTTGTAAAACACCTTCCGGACGTTCTCACCCGGGTTGGCCAGGCGTCACGGGCTCCTGTTTTCGCACGATCCGGCAGCGATCTCGGAGCGTCACTTCCCGGGTCGGCCATTGCCCGCAAGCGAGCTCGAACGCCGCCAGCGCCATGTCGAGTGGGTAGATCACCGCCAGCTGCGCCTCGATGGCCCCGCGCTCGCCCCACACCTCGATCGTGTACGGGCGCCCCGGGGGCACCGGGGTTTCGGGCCGAATCGGCTGCGGCAGAGTGATCGCCGCAAGGCATAGGTGCTCGTACTTCCGGGCCGGCGGGGAGCCGGGCAGGCGCTGATATTGACACGACGCGGTCAGGGTCCGCAGCAAATCGATCGACGAGATGTTGGGTCCGTAGCGCTCGAGCAGAGTTGCGACGCTGTAGCGCCCCGACCGCTTGCAAGAAGCACAATCGACCCAAACCCGGCCGGGCTGAACGTCGCCAAGGCGACACACCATGTCTGCTCTCCGATGAGAACGAAAACAGAACAAACGCGATGCCCGAGCTAGGTTCAACCTCCGCGGGTAGGAATATGGGTACTGCCTGTGGAGGACTGTGGACGGATGTTGAGAAGGCGTGCGGTGGCAGAGACTTCGGTCGAACCTGGCCAGGGGGCGGCCTGGACGCGCATATCGAGCTGCGATAGCCCGCAGGGATGGCCTTGAACCCGACTGTCTCAGAGCTCCGGAAAACGTCCGACGTCACGGACGACGAGATCACCGCCGCGGTCGACGCGGTGCTGGCCGACCTCGTGACGGAGGCCTACCCGCTGGCCAAGGGCTGGACCCTCGACCTGGTCTCGGCCATCGCCGCGCACAAAGCCTCCCAAGACGCGTTGCTCACCGACCGAGAGCCCTACAAGCGCAACATGGTCCGCACCGCGATTCTGCTCGCTCATCCGGTGAAGACGTGATCCTCGATGAGGCCGACCCGATCGTGGAGGCGGTCGCCGTCCTCACGTCCCGCGGCCACACGGTCGAGCCCGACGACGATTTCGAGAACTGGCGCGTCGATGGGGGCGCATGGCTCACCGCCGGCGACCTGCTGGCGCTCGCCATATGCCTGGGCCTGAACGCCGGAAACGGCAGGCTGCATTAGCGGTGCCGGCTGAACGGACCGGCGCGCGACCGCGCAAGGACACCCGCGGTCGCGTGCTGGCGGCCCTGACTGCCGAACCGGCGACGGCGACACAGATCGCTGAGCGCGCCGGGATCCCGGGCCGGGAGCGAGGGCGGGAGGCGGCCCTGGTGCTGGCGCGCCTTGAGGCTGGCGGATTGGCGATCAGGGAGGCAGGATGGCGGCGGGTCCCGCGCTGGCGGGCGCCGCCTGCCGCGTGCCCGGATCAAGTCGAGGCCGATCCGTGAACCGCTATCCGCCCGGTGCCTATACGAAGGGCGTCGGCGACCCGGTCCCGCGCTGGAGGCGCAACCCCCGCCGCGGCTACGATGCCGAAGGCCGCGAGACCATTCCGGCCACCATCGCCAACAGCATCGCCAACGGCGCCTACGCGATCCGGGCCACATGCGATTGCGGACACGAGGCCGAGGTGCCGATCGACCAGTTCCCGCCGGAGATGTTCGTCCCGGATTGTGGGCTGCGCATGGTATGCCGACGCTGCGGGCTCAAGGGGCCGAGGACCGTGCCGGCTTGGCGACGGGTGAGCGACCGGCCGTAGAAACGGCGAAGCCCGCCGCGGCGCTGGGCCGAGCGGGCTGGATTGCGATCAGGACGACCATCAGGGCAATCAGCGCCGCCACCTTTAACCAGTGAGCGATGACCAAAGCGCACCTAGACCCTAGGGTTGATGGCGGCTTATAACGGCGACATCAACGGCTTCAGATCAACGGGTTGACCGATTATGCGCGACATCGACGATAAGACGGTCCCCCTAAGGATAAGTGCGCTAGACGAAGCAAAAGCGGTGTCTCTCCATGGAATTACATCAAGCCCTGGAGAGCTTTCAACGCCCGTTGGCGAAATTAAGGCGGAACAAGGGTCCTTTGTTCCGTTTAAAGCTCGGGGCGCACTCGCTATCGATGCAACAAACATCGCGCTAAAACAGCGTAAATCTTCAAGCTGACCGCTATTCCGGCAAGGGCCTTGCTTGATTTGCGGTCTTAGCTCGCGGTTGTGGCGTATAATGGTACGGGTAGTGAACTAGCTTTGCCTCACCCCATCCCGGACAAGTGTAATCACGCGCAATCCTGACATCTTCGTTCCCGATAAGAGAAAATATCTCCGGCAGGCATTGTATCAGGATAGTCATGTCGTTGACATCCTCCTTAAGAGCACCATCAACAAACGGGGCCGAGGCATATTTCTGGAACGTGCTTAGGATCAAATCGTAGTCCTTACCCGCGAAAAGCCCCATTGCGCCCGCTCCGGACAGCAGCTTTGGGCCCTCTGCGTCCCTTGCCATCTGCTTGGCATCTTTTGGCGTGAACCCGTAGTTCACGACGTCGAAATCGGCGAAGGGATGGCCGGCCGTAGCGTATGCGAGCCACCGCATGTAGCAGGCCCTGGTATATTCCCACCCATTTCGAGAGGCGGCGAAAGCCGAATTCTCGTCGTCAAAGAATGAATAAAGGGGGTGTTGCTTCGCATCCCGCTCATCAAGAGCAACAACCTCCCAGCCGTTTTGCTCAAACGACTTAACATGCATAGCAATAAGATCGGGAACGTCGTCGCTATACGCCAGTCCCTCAATGCGCTGAAAGTAATATGAAATCTTGGGACGGCCAGAGGCGCTTTCAAGCTGCTCGATGAGCGACGGCGTTGCAAGATTTGACTTTTGGCTAGGCCTCGACGACAGTATTTGAGAGATAATTGCTTCTAGCGGCGCGATGTTAAACAAGTTCTTATGAAGAACGGCGTCTATATAAGACTTATTAGATATATCTGATATTAGCGCTGAACTTAGTTCGCTTGATGCGCGCGGATGACGCCACATTACGAGCTGCCCGTGCGTTTCCGCGACAGTGCAGTAGCTCCAATTCAGCATGTAAGCATTGATGAAAAAGGCGAGTTTATAAACGTCGCCCATCCAGTGCGTACTCGTATCACCCACAGACTGCCTAAAGTAATAGCATTCTTGCTCAGAACGGAGGGATGCCGGGTAAGAGTCTGGGATAATATCATCAAGTATGATGATGCCGTTTTCATTCAGGAGGTCGACGGAATGCAGAAGATCTGTGAGAGTTTGTTCAAAAGTGTGCAATCCGTCCAGGAAAATTACATCGAATTTGTCGCTCCGATTTGACGCATCTACAAAATATTCATTACTTGTAACTTGATAATACTTGTTGTTAGGCTCGTCTGAGCTTCGTTGATTATGATCGAAATCGAATTTTGGATCTACTGCTACCTTTGTGCGCGCCTTTACTTGATTGAAGGTCCCGCCCTGCCAAACGCCGACTTCGAGGTATTTGGGGTCCTCGAACAGTTCAGAGATCCGGTTGATGATCTCGTCGCGCAGCATGGACTGTCCTGTTCAGCTTCAGATAGCGAACCTTGACGCTCGGTCGCAGCTTGCATCCATATCGGCGGCCTTAGTGGGCGGCAAGTCTGAGGCGGGCGCGAGTATCGGCCCCGCAATTGCAGAAAGCCCCGCGTGGCGGTGCCAGCGAGGATCAATCAATCCGTGGGAGGAAATTGGGGCATCGCAAGCTGCGGGGCATTGGGCACGAAAAAAACCGCCGCAGCTGGAGCCGGGCGGTTGGGCGGAACGACAGAGATGTGATGGAGAGCTAGCGCTTCGTCAGGTTGCCGATGATCAGGCCGACCAGGAGCGCGATCAGGGCCCAAATATGGCTCAAGTCCTGACCAGGCGGCGCGCAGTTCACGGCGCCGCAGCCCGCGGCAGGATCTCGAACTCCAGCGGCGGCAGGATCGTCGTGATCGACCAGCCCAGCGCGCGCTGCAGCGGGTTGCAGTCGTAGGCCACCACGCCGAGCAACCGGCCGCGGCCGGGCATGGCGTCGAGCGGGATGAACGGGCCGATTACCTCCTCCTCGCGCCCGAGCGGCCCGTAGGCGTCGAACCGCTCGGCCTCGTAGTCCAGGCGCCGGCCGGCGCCGTCCACCAGCCACCAGCGGCGCGTGATCTCGCACGAGCGCGACCGCTCCCGCACACCGCGGATCAGCAGCCGCTCACCGGGCCGGACCAGCTTGCCCGGGTTGACGACCTCGCGCGAGACCTGACGGACCGGGGGATCGCGGTCGATCGCCATGGAAAAGATCCAGCCGACCACGAACAGGAGCGTGCTGTAGTAGAGCCCGTTGAGCACGAGCTGCAGGCGAGCTTGCCGTTTGGAGGGGCCGTAGGCGAGTTCGATGGCGCGGGCATAGATTTCGTCGGTACGGTCCACCTCGGGGAGCATCGTGACCTGCATGGGTTCCGGTTTGGGGGGCATCAGTGCGGCACCCCGCCCTTCGAAAGGACGAGCCCGACGATCGCGAGCACGATCGCGCCGAGCACGGATTTCACGAGCCAGCCGACGTGATCCTTCAGCTTGGACACGTCATCGACCACGTCCTTGAGTTCGGTCTTGGTGGCGTAGACGTTGCGGAGATCCTCCCGGATTCCGCGCACGTCGGACTGGACCGCATCGAGCTTCGTCGCCGAGACCGCGACGTCGACCTGCATCTTGGTCCAGGCGGCCTCGTCCTGGCTCTTCTGGCCTTCCGGCATCATGGCCTCTTGATCCTGGAACCGTAGGAAGGCGGGTGGCTGCGTGACGGCTTCGAGAGCGGCGGCCATGGCGCGCGCATCCCGGCTCAGCGTCGGATCGGCTGGGGAGCGGGCACGGCCCCCGGAACGCCCGTGGTCCGCTCGTAGGTGCGCATGGCGCCCAGCCCGAGCATGCCGATTAGGACCGGCATGAAGTCGGAGACGACGATGGTGGGCGGCGCTGGGAAGGCGATGCCGAGCGCGACGCCGAGGATCGCTCCGAGCCACGTCACCAGGGGCGCGGCCAGGAACTGGTAGACGAAGGCCGCCACGCATGCCCAGCCGAGCGCCGGCCGCCACCGCGAGGAGAAGCGGTCGTTGCCCTGCGCCTCTGCAAGATTGATCGCGTTCTGCTGCTCGTTCTGCGCCTGGAGGGCCGCCGTCAGGACCGTCTCGCGGGCGGTGAGCGCTTGCTCGATCTCGGCCTGGGCCTCCGCCTTCTTCTGCGGGTCCGGGATGGTGCGATCCACGATCACCCGCGCGATTTCGGCGATGCTCGGGATCGCCGCGCCGATTCCCGCGCCGAGCGCCGGGCCCGCACCGCCCGTCAGGACGCCGCCGAGAATGGATCCGATGATGCCGCCAGCCATGGGTCAGCCCTCCTTCTTGGGGTAGGCGGTGCGCAGCCGCGAGAGCGCCGAGGCCCAAAAACCGGGCTTGGCCGGCGCGGGCGCGGGGGCAGGAGCCGGCAACGCGGGCGAGCCGCTGTTTCGCGGCGCCGGCGCGAACACTGGCGGCACGGGCGGCGGGAGCGGGGCGATCTCGACGGGCGGGACCGGCACCGGCTTGCCGACCGCATCCTGCGGCGGCGACCAGGGCGTGTCCTTGATCTTCGACCACTTCGCGAAGGCCGCCGCGAGCTTGGTGTGGTAGCCGTGCTGCGCGTAGCTGGCACCGTTGTAGCCCCGGGCGAAGGCCGCCCAGTTGTGCGCACGCAGCTCGTCGTCGAGGTGGTTGGCCTTGATGAACCGGACCATCGCCTGCAGCTGCTCGGATTCGCCGCCCTCGATGAAGGCGACCACCATCTGCTGCGGGCTATCGTAGCCCGCGGCGACGAAATTCTCGCCGAGGATCTGCCCGAGCCCCCAGGATGCGGCTTTCAGCGCGGCCGTCTCGTTGATGTTGAGCGCGGAGGTCAGGCGCGGGTAGCTGTCGGCCGGGTAGCCGCCTGCTTTCCACCTCTCATAGGCGATGCCGATCTGCACGGCGTAGGCGCGGTCCGACCCGACGAGGTTCCGGTAGAAGACGTGCGGCTCAAACAGCATCTTCGGCCGGCTCTGCTTGTCGAAGCCGCCGCCGGCCGTCTCGACCTCCAGCACCGCATGGAGTTCGTCCTCGCCGACGCCGATCAGATGCCCCGCCGCCGGCAGGTCGAGGTCTGCCAGACGGACGGCCCGGCCTTTGAAGTCGGAGGCGCGCGCGCGCGCGAACGCTGCCGCCGTGGCTGCGGGTGTCGGCATGGTGGTGCTCCAGGTGGTGATGGGGCGGGTGAGGCGTGATCAGCGCGCGCGGGGCCGGGCGCCGCAGATCCAGACAGTGCCGGCGCCGTCGATGAAGACGGGCGTGCAGGAACCGCGGCGGCGGGGCCGGGCATCGGCTGCGGTCGAGAGCAGGAGCGCGCAGGCGAGCGCCAGCACCGCAAGGAAGCGGGTCATGGGCGGCTCCGATGGTGGAGGATCAGGCCGTGGGCGGCGAGATGTTCGCCTGCCAGCCCTGACAGGTGATCGAGCACCCGGCCTGGCCCCATTGCGCTGAGGAGGTCAGGTCCAGGGCCTGCGTCAGGTCCGGGGCTGCGACGGGCGGCCCGCCGAACAGGCGGATCTGGTTGTCGGCGATGAACAGGATCCCGGAGGCGGCGACCATCGATCCCAGCACCATCAGGTCGGCGACCGAGTACCAGGGCGCGTCGGTGTCGCCGAGCAGGCCGGCAATCGATCGGGCCGGCAGAACCGATACGCCGCCCAGCCGGACGCGCGGGATGATCGTTGGCACCAGACCGACCGAAGTGTAGATCCCGAATTGCAGCAACCGGATCCGGGTGCCCGAGATCAGCGTGTTGCCCTGGATCGTCAGCTTCTGGCTGAACGCCTTCTCGGCGGTCCCGGTCACCGTCAGGCCCGGGACCATCTGCGGGTTGGCGACCCGGAGGCCGCCTTCCGTCATGACCTCGACACCACCCAGGCGAAGCGTCATGGCAACCTCACGCTCCGCAGAAGGCGGCGAGTAGCGAGAAGGCGTTCGCCCCTGTGGGGGCGTTGCCGTTGGTGAACACTGCTCGGCAGAACGGTGCTCGGACCTTCACTTCCAGGTCCAGAGGAATCCCAGCTGTCACCGTCTGCGGTGAGGAGGCGGGAATCCAATTCGTGCCATCCGTCGAGTCCTGGATCTGGAGCGCCCCCGACTGATCCGAATTCACCCTTGCGCCGAAGCGGCTGTAATATGGGTTGGGTTGGCCGTTCGCTTGCCGGGTGCCGCCGGTGACGACGGCGCCGGCCGAGAGCACGCCTCCCGTCAAGGAGCCGGTCGTGATTGCAGCGCCCGACTGAAGGGTGCCGCGGACCACCTCGGGGAAGAGGCTGGTCTGCCGGACGTAGCCGACCGATCCGCCGCTATCGAAGTTGGCGACCAGGCTGCCGCCGTTGGCGATGAAGAGCCGGGGCGGCGCCGGGACGGTCTTGAGGAGGATGTTGATCGCCGGGCTGCCGGCGGCGATCGAGGTCACGTTGAAGCGGATCAGGCGGTACGGCGTGACATCGCACTGCCGCATGTTGAACGGCTTGCCCTCGTTGAAATTCGTGTCGCCGGTGTTGCTGTCGAGGTTCGGCAGCTGGCCCTTGATCGCCTTCCACTGCGTGTTGTCGACCGTGCCCTCCAGGTTGCCCGAGCAGCCGGTCGTGGACTGAATATCGACCATCGCCGACATGAAGCTCTTGACCGCCATCACGGCCAGGGGCCCGGTCGTGGTCGGCGAGAACGTGAAGAGCTGATCGTCGCGTTCGAGGCTGTTGTAGATGACCACCAGGCGATCGGCGGCCGACATCGCCGTGGTGTCGTAGGCCAGGGTGACGGTGCTGCCCGAGGCCGTGCCGCCGAGCGCGCCGCTGCTGTCCTGCGGGTCGAAGATGACCTTGCCCGAGGCGGCGTTCACCACCAGGACCAGGCCGTCGAGCGTGAACCCGGGCACGCCCGCGAAGGTGATCTGCTTCTGCGCCGGCGCGAAGCTGTACTGCGCCGGCGCGAGCCGGGCTTGAGACTGGGGCAACGACCTACCTCACAGCGTAAAGGATGGCGGCGCGCCGCGCGATCGCGCTGGCCTGCGCCTCGGTGAGGCCGCCGCCGCCCGGGCCGGCAGGATCGGCCCAGGCGGCGGCGTAGGCGGCGGACCCCGTCTTGGTCAGGACCTGCCCCGCGGCGCCGCCGCCCGGGAGCATGCCGGGGGTCGTGTCGCTGGCGGGCAGCTCCTTGACGGTGCCATCAACGACGACGAGCGGGTTGCGCGCGACCACGGTCCGTTACGCCAGGACGATCGGCGGCTGGGACTGGAAGTTCAGCTCCGTGGCCGCGACTGCGAACCCGACCCGCTGGACGACCTGGCCCGATCCGGACGGCGCCGTGGAGGTGGCGGCGCCGGGCGTGGCGGCAGACAGGAAGATGGGGCCCGGGGTGAGCCCGGATACCTGGGTGTCCGCGCCCTCGAAGTAGACGGTCGCGTTCGCGCCGTTCGCGACCGAGGCGAGCACGAAGCCGTGGGCCTCCTTGCCGGCCACAGAGGCGTCGGCCTTCCGAACCTTCGCGCCCGACGAGTTCCAGATGTTCACGAGGTCGCCGGCCGCGAGCGCCTCCGAGGCCGCGATCGTCTTGGTGTCGGCGCCGATGCCGCTCGGCATCATCGTGGTGTCGAACCGGCCGGTCGCGTCGAGCGCCGGGATCTTGCCGGCGTCGGCCGCGCCCGCGCTGGCCTGCACGGAGGTCTTCTCCGTCACCGTGCCTGCGTTGTTGTAGAGGTACTTATCGCCGGGCATCGTGTGCTCCTCAGAGGGTTCGGATCGGCGGGCCGAGGGACACGATCAGGCGCGTCGGACCCACCGCGACACCGATCTGCTGGACGAAGGCCCCGACCAGCGGGATCTGCGTGAGGTTGCCGTCGAAGCCGAGCCACACCGGGCCGGGCGCCCAGGCCCAGGACGGCTCGTCGATCGCTCCGGACGAGACGACCGCCACGTCGGCACCGGCCGCGGCCGCACCGGTCGTGACACCGATGACCGTGCCGAGGTCGGCGAGGATGGCAGCCGAGGCGTAGACCGCGCCGTCGGCAGTCCCGCGCACGACCCTGTGCCCGCTGAGAGCCACGGCAGCCTGGACGGCGGTCTCGGAGCGGTTGCCCTGAGCCGACGCGCCCGGCGGGCCGTCGCCGCCCATCGGCCCCGGCACGACCACGCGCACGATGCCCGGCTCAGCCGGCACCACCACGCGCACCCGGAACGGCCCGTCGCAGCAGGCGCTCATGGCAGGAAGCTCCGGACGGTGACCGGGCCGCCGGCCCAATCCCGGGTCTTGCCGCCGATCACCCGGCGCAGGACGTAGCGCGGGCCCTGGCCACGCGGGATCAGGTCGGATTCCGCGATGGTGTAGGGCCAGATCACCCGGCCCGCGGCGCCCTCGACCACCAGCGCGCCGTCGCCGTTGACCGCGTCCGAACTGTGCGTGATCTCGCCTTCGGGCAGCGCGCCGCCGGCCGCCGAGTACGGCACGGCCTGCCACGCCACGACGAGCTCGAACACCGAGCCCGCGAGGTTGGCCGGGGTCCCGTCAGCGTTCGCGAACTCCCAGATCACGGCAGGGTCGTCGTTGCCCCGCCGGATCTCGATCGGCACGTCACGCGTCATGGCAATCCTGGCGAGCGAAGATCGGCGAGGGGCCGGTCAGTTCTTGGTGATGTCGGCCTGGCCGAGCACGCCGGAGACACGCACCTTCGCGGTTGAGGCGGTGTTGTCGATGACGGCGCCGCTGGCATTCCCGGTGGCGCGGCCACCATTGATGCCGATACCCGTGGCGCCGCTCTGCAGGATGTAACCGTAGCCGCTGGGCGAGGGAGCGGTGCCGACGCAACTGACGCCGCTGGCCGTGAAGCCGTTGACCCCGGCCCCGACCTGGATCCCGTAGGGAGTCACGCCGTCCGCGCCGATCGTGCCGCCCACGACCGAGATGTCGGTGCCGGCGGCGAACTGCAGGCCGCCGCCCAAGCATTTCTTGACCTGGCTGATGAAGAACGTGACCGTCTTCGTGGCGGACGAGGTGAAGCTCAGCCCGACTCCGGAGAACCCCTGGATGCCGAGGACGAAGCTGCCCTCCGTCACCGCGGCCGTCGCCAGGAAACCGGCCTGAGACCCCGCGTTACCGACGCCAGCGGCGGACAACCGGGCCTGCATGTCGATGCGGTCCACAACACCGGTCCCGTCGATCCGGCAGGCGCTGCCGTTGGTGATGTCCAGCATCGTATTGGCGATGTGGATGTTCGAGAGCTGCACGCCCGCCGTGGTGGCGAAGTGCAGGTCGGACAGGGTGGTGCCCTGGACGTGCGTGTCCGAGATCCACAGTCCGTCGCCGCTCTCGATCCGGATGCCGTCGTCGATATGGCTGTTGATGCTCGTCAGAACGCCGTTCGTGTAGTTGAAGGTTGAGCCTTCGACGTTGAGCGCATTGATCGCGCTCTTCCCCGCCCCGCCGGGCGAGGGCGCGCCCGCGATCTGTGAGACGCCGAGGCGGAACGCATGCCGCCCGCTGGAGGGCCCGGCATCGAGCGTGATGTAGACGTCGCGGAGGTAGAACTCGACCGAGCCGAGCATCGAGATGCCGCCGCCCGCCGACCCGGAGTTGGGTCCGAGCCCGACGGACAGGTTCTCGATGCGGGTGTTCTTGTGGCTGTCGAAGATGATCGCGTAGGGCGAGTTGGCCTGCGTCATCGCCGGGCCAAGACCCGGGGCGCCACCGAAGTCGTAGAACGCGATGTTCTTGAGGCCCGTATTGTAGATATACGAGTTGTTGCTGAACTTGATCGTCGGCCCGAAGTCGCCGTGCCGGCGGATCTGCGTCGCGTCGCGGTGGCAGCCCTCCAGCAAGACGCCGTTCAGCGTCACCGCGATCGTGCGGTTGACCAGATAGTATCCGTCGGGGATCCAGACCGGGCGGCCCGAATTCACGGCGGTCTGGAAGGCGCACCAGTCGATCTCGTCGCTCAGCGCCAGCGCGCAGGCGTAGACCAGCTGCGCGGCGGCGAGTGTGGAGAATTTGCTGGACAGCGGATGGGTGGCCCCATCGCCGATCGCGCCGAAATCCTTGACGCTGACGGCATCGGCGAGCCGGGACGTGAAGGTTCGGGAAAGGGGGAAGAGGCCGGCCGCGGTCGCACCCGACGCATCTCCGGTCTTGTCGAGCTTGCCCGAGATGTCCTGGGCGGGCCCCGGAGGACCTATGGGGCCGGGGCCGCCGTCTTTGCCTGGTTGTCCCGCTGGCCCCGCCGGCAAAGCCACGCCTGGTGGCACATTCTGGGCGGCCGGGCGGCGGACGACGATCTCGCTGGTGATCATCGCACAACCCCTGCTTCGACGGTAACGGGGCCGCCGGCAATGGTGCGGGTCAGCCCTTCTCCCGAGGCCTGCACCTCGAAGACGTAATCGCCGGGCGAGAGCCGAGAGACCGTGGCCTTCGGAATTGCGAGCGCCACGACGTTCAGACCGGTCCCACCCGATGAGATCAAGCCGTTTTGCGGCAGTCCGTTTAGAGGACCGGATACGCTCGATGCGATGACCTGCGCGGTCGGATCGACAGCCCGAGCCCGAAGCATCATCGTCAGCGTCAAGCCAGCGAGCGAGATCGGGTTGCCGTCCTTATCGAGATAAGCCCACGCGTCGGTCCAGTCTTCATTGTTCGCGATCGTAGTCGCGAATGTAAGCCGCGGCAGGTTGAGAATTTGGGTCACGCCGCGCCCTCAGGTCGAGGCCGCCAGAAGCTCGACGGCGCGCTCGTCGCCGAAGAGGCCCACCGCCGCATCGTGCAGCAGCGACCACATCTCGTCGTCGGATCGGAAGGTGACCGCGCTCTCGAAGATGCGCCGGATCCGCGTCGGCTGCTTGGCCAGGGCGGCGTCGATCGCGTCAGCCTCGTCGTCGGTGCAGCGGCGGTAGAGGTCTGCGCGATACAGGATCACGACCTCCACGGGGTGCGGTGGGTCCGGAAGCGCCGCGATGACCGCGAGATCCTCGGCCGTTGGCTGCGGGCCGAGCAAGGCCTCGTTCCACCGGAACACGGTCCAGCCCTCTTCCGTCTCCAGAAAACCAGCGGCGTTGAAAACGGCGCTGGGGCTGAGCCCGGATTTGGTGGCGTAGTGCTCGGCGAGATTCATCACGGGGCCTCAGAAGATCTTGGTGAAGGAGAGCTGGTGGCCACTGGCGTTGGCGTTGCCGAAGAAGCTCGGGGGGCCGACGGACACGCCCGCGGTGGCCTTCACGATGTCGCCCACCGCCAGCTGCGCGATCACGCTGGCATAGGTGTTTTCGGTGAACGTACCCGAGGCTAGAGCCGTGTAAGGCGCCTTTCCGGCGGCAATCTGCTGGCCATTCAGCATGATCAGTTGGGATACGTCATTCGTAGATTGGCCGGTCACGTTGGTAAACGTGTATCCCTGAAGTGCAATACTATAGAGACCAGCGGTTTTGACTGCGAACCCGTTGACGCCGTTATTGGTGAAATCGGCAGTGCTCGCATCCGTAAAAATCAGGCTCGCGTAGGCGTTGTTGGTCAGCGGCGTCTGCTGCGCTGCACTGAACGTCGTCAGCTTCACATTGGCGAGCAGCGCCTGCGTGATGTTCGTGATGGAGGCGAGGCCGCCGCCAGAGATCATCACGTTGCCGGCGCCATCTGCTTCGTAACGGTAGCGACGGCCGGCTTTGATGTCTCCGATCCCCAGGCTCGATCCATCCTCCTTGAAAATCGGATAATCGACGTAACCACCTGCCGAGCCGAGGTTCATTACCCTCAGCTTCGGGTTTGTGACCGTGTTAGGGGCTGCCGCGACGCCGCCGATGCGCATGCCACGCAGGAATGCCGGGAGCACGGCATCCAAGGTGGCCACCGCGAGATCACCGGTTCCGGTCAGCTCATCGACCCAGACGCCACCGCGAGAGACGGCCTGCGTCCACTGGAACAGGTTGGCACTATCCGGAGTCAGCCCCGCCAGAAATTCAAGGTTGACGCCCTCGCGCTGCAGTTGGTTGAAAACCAGAGCGTTGACGATGGAACCCGGATTAGAATTCGCGGGGTCAGCGTTCTGAAAATCCGGGACCGGCAGCGCGCCAATCTTATCGAACGGAGGGAGCCTATCCATTGCCGATCGCCACCTGTGAATAATCGAAAAGGACTTGGGTGTGCGCTGGGGCCAATCGCCGGACGACGCACTCAAGATCGGTCGCGAGCCCGAACTCGCAGTGATGGTCGACGCCGCACTGAGCGATACCGCCGCGCTGCCAGCGCAGGGCGGTATTGAGGATCGAGACGCGCCAGATGAACCGGATGTTCGGCGCGCCGAGCCGCCACACCCAATCGTCTCCACCGCTGAGGTCTATCTTCAGGATGGGGTCGACGCCGCACCGGGCGACGCCGCACCGGGCGTAGGTGTAGACGAGGTGCCCAGTCGCACGCGTGTCGCCGCAGCGGGTTTCGCCGCAGACGACCGGCCGGTACTCGTAGATACGGATCTGGTAACCGAGGCTTGCAGCCAGATCGATGAAGAACTGCCGATCCTGGCGCCCAACCATCGTCAGCTTGCGGATCAGCGCTTCACGCCGGAGGGCCAAGTTCGGCGCCTCGGTGCTGCACGGATCGGGAAGGTCGAGAGCGCGCTCCCAGTCTGGGAGTAACTCGTAGGCCTGCCGGGGGTCCGTCTCGATAAACAGTAGGTCGGCCGCCCGGGCGTCGACCTTATCACCCCAGACTTTCGCGAGGCCCCGGGTCAGGTCGGACAACGCCTCGTCATCGCCGCGGGGAGTCGTGTCGCCCGGCGACGGCGCCGGGGATCGCGGCCAAGCCGGTCCGACCGGGTGCAGATCCTCAAAGCCCTCAGCGTAGTCGGCAGCTGACCGGCGAACGAACTGATCGGCCATCAGGTGAAGGCCACCGATCCCAGCGTCGCCATGCGGCCGCCGTTGGCCATAACAGCATCGGAAGCAGCGAGGGTGAAGTGATCCACGCCTTCAGCCGCCGAGATCGCCTCCGACTGCCATTCCCGGTAGATCGTCTGAGCCGGCACCAGAACCCCGTTGACGGCCCGGGCCGGCGCGGCTCGATCGTTCAGCATGGCACGCAAACTGGAAAGCGCCGCCGCGCGAGTAGAGGGCGTGTCGGGCGTGAGCGCGCCGATCGCGAGGTTCACCGGCTGCGGCACGGGCGCGACCACGTAGATGTCTGAGACGGTGACCGGCCGGACGGTTGCGATGTGGGCTGCCACGGCATCGCAGTCGGCTTGGAGCGGATAGCCGCCGAGCGAGGCTCGCAGGTCGTCCATCATGAACCGCACCGTGACCGTGCCAAGGGCGACCTCGTGCGGCGCCGCCCATGCGCGGGTCACGCCCGGCACCTCACGCGCCCAAGCCACGTAATCGTCCGCGTCACCGCCCATCGGCGGCTTGCGGATCCGGAACAGCACCCGGTCACGCAGGCTGTCGATGCTCTCCTGATCGACGCCGTAGCTCGTGATGCCGGTCACGGTCGCGGAGGCGGTAACGCCCGAGATCGCGACGATGAGCGAAAGCGCGGTGTCCATTTCGAGGTTGCCGACGGCACCGGCAGTGAGCGCGCGAACGCCTACCGAAGTGGCGACGCTGGTTCCGCCCAGGGTCACAGCGGCCGTGGATTGGAACAGCAGGCCACCCTGGCTGAATTGCGTGCCCTGCGGAACTACGGTGCCAGCCGGCCCCGACAAGGTCGCGGTGAGGACGCTATAGGTCGCCGCCTTCCGGCCGCCGGGCAGGAAGATGTCGGCCCAGCGTTGGAGCATCTGCTCGCCGGCCTCGTCGGGCAGGTACTCCTTGGCCTGGCGAGCGATGTACTGCAACACCAGAAAGGCGAGCGCGCCGTTGTCGTCGGTAAGGATGCCGGCCGGGCAGTTGCCGGGCAGCGCGCCTACGCGCAGCGCCTCGATGACAGCGTCGCGGCTGAGGGCCCGGGTCTCGGCGAGAGTGGGGATCGCGAGCGGCATGCGTCAGGCCCTGATCCCGTTCCACAACGTCGCGTAGCGAAGCTCGATCGCCGGCAGTTCTCCCCGGTAGAGCGTCGCCTTCACGTCGATGCCTTCGACCTTGAGCCGCTCGCCGACCACGCTGAGCCGAGACGCCACACCTTTCTGGACGAAGGGCTGGAGGCATTCCCGGGTGTAGTCCTCGGCCCGAGCGAGCGTGCTGCCCTGACGCGCCTCGGCGCCGGTGATCGTCACCCGCTGGAGCAGCCATAGGCGCGAGCCGATCGGCCAGCCGTCGCGGACGCCGGAAGCGTCGAGATCGCCCCACCAGCCCCGGCGGTCCGTATCGCCTGAGACCGGCAGCACGTCGTCGGCTCGGGCCAGCCGGTCCGTGCCCAACGCCACCACCACGCAATCGACGAGGTCGAGCGTCGGGTCGCGCTGATCCACGGGGGTCAGAAGCCACTCGCGCGTCACCGCGCGGCGGGAATGGACGACGATGTTCTCGGGCAAGCGCGTCCTCAGCTCTGGCTGAAGTGCATCGATCGGATCAGGCCTTGGACCAGCCGCTGCTGCGGGGCGAGGAAGTTGAGACCCGGGCCCGCCTGGTTCTTCAGGGTCGAGAGCAAGCCACGCAGCTGCGCCACCTGTCCGACCACGGGGTTCTCTCGACCCAGGTAGGCGACCTGCGCCTGCAGCACCGCAGTCGCAGCGCCCGCGATGTCAGGCGGTAGCGGCGCGTCGCCGAGCGCCTCGATCCTTGAGAGCAGGCCGTCCACCTGGGCAGCCACGGGGTTGGCCGCGATCAGGCTTGCGATCTGCGCCTCAGCGTTGGCGATGAGGCCCTCGACGTTACCGCTCAGGACGCTCGCGAGCCCGGCGAGGTTCGGACTCATGAACATCTGCAGGGCTTGCTGGATCTGCTGCTGCAGGTAAGCCTGCGCCTTACCCTCGATCGCACCCGCCATGGCCTGGAGCCCATCCGGGGCCTGATTCAGGATCGGCGCCAGGGCCGCCAGGCCCGGGATCATGGTCTGCGCGATTTCCCGAAGCTTCGAGGTCACGTCGAACAGGCCGTGCAGGTTCTTCTCGGCCTGCGCGACCCGGGCCGCGAGGCCCTTCAGCTGGTTGTTCAGCTCGGCGGCTCCCGCCGCATCCGGCTTTGTGCCGGCGGTGACCGTGACGTTCTTGCCGGTGACAGTGGTGGCCGCAGTCGAGGTCGTGGCGAGCGTGCCCGCCGCCTTGCCGGTGATCGTGGTCGACGGCTTCTTCTCGGCCGTGAGGTTGGCGCCCTGGTTCTTCGCCTTCCCTGCCCCCTGGTCCGCAGTCACCCGCAGGTCGAAGCGCTTTGGGCTGTCCAGCACCACGCTGACCTGACCCAGGTGGATCGTCTGCTTGTTGGCGTCGGCCACTGCCGTGTCGCCGGGCTTCATCCCGTTCGGACGATATCGGCGGTCGGCCGCCGGCAGCGCGATCGGATGGGAGTTGTTGCCCGTCAGCGTGGCGAGGATGATCTCGGCCGCGCCCTTCGCGTCCGGCGGCATCGGGTAGTGCGTGACGCCGGCCGAGTGCCAATGCTCGACGCCGGTCAGGTTCTGCTGGTCTCGGACCCGGACGCCGAGCTCCTGCATGAAAGGGGTGTCATTGATCTTCGTGATGATGGCCCGGGACAGGCTCGCCACCACGCGATCGCCGGACGTGCGCGTCGTCGTGCGGTTCATGCGGCACCATAGAGGCCGGGCGGGGTGCCGCCGGTCTGCACCTGATCGCCGCCGTTGTAGGCGCCCGGCAGGACCAGGGTCAGCTGCGAGAGCGTGCCGGCCGGCCCCTGGGTCGAGTTCACCGCCTGGATGGCGAGGTTGAGCCGATCGTTCGTGAACAGCATGGGCGAATAGACCGAAACCGGATCACCGACGTGCTCGAGCCAGAGGCTGCTCTCGTCCCGGAACCAGCCCTGCACGGTGATCTGCACCGTCAGCTGGTCCGCGAGGTTGTAGCCATTCTCGTGCTGCGCCCGCATGCGCATCTCAGCCTGGTCACCCGGCATCTCGGCCGCGAAGACCAGGGGGACGTGCTGCTTCACCGATGAGTTCTTGACGGTCGCGGACTGGTCGCGCGCTGCGTCTCCGAAGCGCTGATCGTTGCCAGGACGCTGGCCCTGCGTCTGGATCTCGCTGAGCGCGCCCTCGTAGTTGAAGTTCGCCGAGGCGGCGAGGATGTTGCGGCCCTCCTGAAGGTCCGCGATCGTCTTCACCGCGTTGTCGAGCCGGTAACCGACGAGGTCCCCGTTCTTGTCGCAGAGGATGTAGGCGTTCCGCATCCGGCAGAGGCGTTCGATGAACGCGAACACCGTCTCACCAAACTGGACCGCGACCTTCTCGAATGGCTTGTCCATGCCGGACGCGTCACCCTTGGTCGAGAACTTGGTCCCGTAGGGCTTCAGCGCGGCGTTCGCGATCTGCGAGAGCGTGTAGCCCTTGTACTCGCCCTTGTTGTGATCGACGGTCGCCCGGACCACGGTGGCCGAGTTGGTGGTGCCGACGATCTGCAGGCCGTGCTGCTGGGCGTCGTAGGCGGGCTGCCGGCCGGTGATCCTGCCCTTCGAGATGGCCTGCCGCCCGCCGAGGATCACCTCGCACTCGTCGCCGATGCCGAGCTTCATGCCCGCCCAATTCGGAGCGCTCTCGATCGGCGAGGCGGCCGTGAAGGCGAACTTCGGGAAGGGATCGACGCCGGAGCGGGACACGCTCACGGTCTCGAAGTTCGAGTACCGCTGGCCGTTGACCGCGATCTCGGCGACCTCCGTCGGCTTCGGCATCGCGAGTCCTCAGGCCGACAGCGCGCGCCCGGCGCGCGGGGCGAACAGGGGATGCACGATCTCGTTCTCGGCGATGATCTCGTCGGCCCGGCCGGCATCGCCGTAGAGGCGCTGCGCCAAGGTGAGCGACGAGCGCACACGCCCGAAGGAGTAGGTCACGAGCTTCGGCAGCGGCCGGGACCGATCCGTCAGGTCCCGCACCATGGCGGCGCGGAGCCCGACCAGCGCCCGGTAGCCTGCGGCGTCGCCGGCGTCCGCCGCGGCGCTCTGAGAGATATCGAAGGCGGCCGCCACGAGGCCGAGCACCCGGTCCACCTCGTTGCGGCTGGTGTAGGTGGTCGCCGCGGTGATCCGAGCTTCCTGGATGCAGCAAAACATCTGGCTGCGGGATTGAATCAGCGCGGATCTCGCGTCCGCCGCTGCCAGCCCCGCGATCGTCGCCCGCAGCCGCTCCATCGTGTCGACCGTCATGCCCGTCTGCTGGGCGAGGCTGAAGCAGCGCGCCAGCGGGGTGAACAGCGCGGCTTGCCGGAGCAGGCCTTGGGCATCCGAGCGCAGATCCCCGACGGCCGCGTCGAGGTCGGCGCCGGCTGCCGCGAGGCTCTCAGCGCCACTGAACGCCAAGATGGCATCGAGGACGGCGCCGATCAGATCAAGCGCGGGCTGGTCGCGGCGCAAGCTCATTCAGGCGCCCCCTCCGGTCAGCGGTCGATTGGGATCTCGCAACGCGTACAGTCCCTGATCGCCGCCGGCGGCAACCGCCTGCTCGGCACCGTCGGCGCTCATCTGGACCTGGTTCTGGGTCGCGTCCGAGACCGTGAAGGCCGCGTCCTCGCCCGCTTCGAAGAACGGGATCTCGATCTCGCAGTAGCCGCCGCGCTCGCGGCGCTCGACGAGGTTGAATACGCCGTTCTTGACCTCGAACTCGCCGTAGGTCGGATGCACCAGCGTGCCGACGCCCTCGGTCTCGAGTTCGAAAATCAGGTCGTCGCGCTGATCCTGGTAGTCCGGGCCGATGCAGTAGGCGGTGACGGCGAACGAGTGCCCCTTCCGGCCCATGTCCTCCGGATACGGCGTGTCACGCTTCGGGAACTCGTGCGGGGCGATCCGCCGGCCGCCGGAACGGGCGCCGACCTCGACGTAGAAGACGGCTCCGCGGAACGAGGCCGGGCGCAGACGATCGCGCCAGGGGCTATCGGCCATTCGCGCCTCTCGACAACCTGCGGGCGATAACTACCTTGGCGGCCATGCGCATGATCCTCGCCGCCCTCTCCTTCGTTGCCGCCGCTGGAAGCGCGGGCGCGGTTGAGCGCGCCCCCAGCGTTCCAGAGCTTCTGAAGGCCGAGGCGCTGGCGAACCGGGATTGTCGGGGATCAACGGATGAACTGACCCGCGAAGAAGCCTGCCCACTCCGGGATCGTCTGAGCGGTCGCCTGTCCCAGGCTGGCTGGTGTTGGGGGCGGAAGGGGCAAATCGAGGCCCAGAAGGAATGGCACCCCTGCGGGCCGAACTCGATCTACATGGATGATACAGCGGCTGTCCGCCGCTAGTCCGCTTTCCGCATTTGCGACCCGTTCTGGGTCCGCACTTCCTGGAAGAGGTTGCCGTTCACGCTGGTCTTGGCCTTCGCCTCCGGGCCGGCCTTCTCGATCACGGTCGTGACGCTGCCGTTCACCTGTGCGCCGACCACGCCGGCTTGAGCCGCGGCAGCGCCGACCCGGGCGCCATCGAGACGCATCCGCTCCCGCTGGGCCTCCTGCTTGGCGCGCGTGGCGCGTAGAGCGATGCCCAGGTCTCGAGCGGCCCGCCGATCATCCTCGTCAGAGTAAAACGGCTTCTCGCCTTGGCGGCGCTCATCGTTCGGGTCGGCCAACACCTCAGCGCGGCGTGTGAATACGCCTTTCAAGCCTTCGCGCCGTTGGTTCGCCTCATCCATCGTGAGGCCCGGCGCGTCCCGCATGCTGTTCGGCTTCAGAACCCGCGGCGCACCGTTTGGGAGCGTGTCGCCGTCCCCGCCACCCTCGGCCTTGGGAATCGGCGTTCCACCGCGGCGATACAGTTCGAGCTGTCGACGGGCATGGGCCTCTCGTTGAGCCTGGAGACCGCCCGCATACCCCTCAAAGAGTTTTCCAATCCGATTTCCGCGGTTCAGATCCCTTTCGGAATGCCAGTTGCGCTCTGCGCCCGACCGCCCCTTACGCTCCTGATCGAAGAAGTCGACTTGAGCATCGAAATCCGTCCACGGGACGCCGCGCGCCTCGGCGAACCGCTTCAGCTCACGGAAGCGACCACCGCGCCACTGAAACATGCCATGCGCGGCGTCGTCACCGGTCCCGAAGCGCTTGGTGTCGCCAAGGGGTCCGTCAGATCGAACTCCACTTTCTTCGACAGCTTGCCCCACGGCCGTAGCGGCAGCCTCAGGGGTCCAGCCCCTCGCGATGAGGCGAGCCATGGCACGCTGAGCACGGGCATCTGTCCCGCCCCGCACTGCACCCTGACCGGCGATGCGTGGCCCGTCGTCGAAGACCCCGCCGCGCGCGCGTCGCCCCCCGGCACCACCCGGGTCCATCCTTTGCGGGCGCGGCCCGCCGCCCAGCCCGTTGAAGCGCCCGCCGCCAAAGACGCGACCCGCACCAGGGCCGGCGGGTCCCCGCTCGCCAGCATAGCCCGGTCCAGAACCACCGCGCCGCTCGGCCTGCGGGCCGCCGTAGAACTGCGGCGCTCCATCGCTCGGCGGTAGACTCACACCGCCGCCGAACCGGCGGAACCCGCTGCCGCCGAACGCAGCCGACTGGATCGTGGCACCGCCGAATAGCCCGCCCTGCGTGTCCATGGATTGCTTCTGGACGGTCGCGCCGCTGCGGCTGGCCTTCATCTCGTCGGTCAGGGTGTCGATCGAGCGCCGCAGCTTGTCCGACGACTCGAAATCCTTCTGTCGCTGCTCGGGCGTGCGCCCCTGTAGCGCCTTTAGCCGAGCCTCGGCGTCCTCGAGGTTCTTGCCGGCCTGCTCCGGCGTGCCGATGAGGCCCAGGCGCTGCTGCGTCCGACCGATGAAGTGGCCCTGTGCTTCGCTTGCCAGATCCTTCAGCTTGCGCAGCCGGTCGACTTCCTCCTGGGCCGCGATCTCGTCGTCACCCACCCGAGGGGCGAATTTGCGCGCCAGAGGGCCCGAAGCGCCGTCGAGACCGCGCGCAGCCGCGACAGGGTTGCCATTACGGATCGCGTGGATGGCCTCGGCGACCTCGTGGAACGCCCGGGCCATGGAGCCGGCGAGCGCCGTGCTCTCCTTCAGGAATGCAACGGCATCATCACCGGCCTGCTTGAAGTTGATCTCGCCGAGTTCTTTCTTGACGCCCTCCAGCCCCTCGCGGAGCCCCTTCAACAAGTCGCCGCGCTGGTCCGAAACGAGCTCGTTGATCCAGGTCGTGAACTGTGTGGCGGGCCCGAGCAACTCGCGCGCGATCAGCAGGCCGAACCGAGACATGGACCCCTTCAGGTCCGAGATCGAGCGGTCGAACTTGTCGGCGTTCAGGATGTCGTCGGGGTTGAACACCCCGATCTTCTCCCGGGCCTTCTTGAACAGGTCCACGACCTTGCCGAGGTGGCCGTCCGCGAGGCGCCCAAGATCCTGGTTACCGAAGAACTGCTGGGCGAAGATACCCCGCTCCACCGGGTTGCGGATCGTCTCCATGAAGGCGAGCGCCTTCTTGAGCTTTTCGCCCTCGTCGGTGGTGCGCTGGAGGTCGGTGGCGAAATCCTGGAACGCCTTGCGGCCGGCCGCGTCCGTGCCCTGCCGGACAACCCACTGGAACGCCTCGCCGGTGCTGCGCGAGAACAGCCGCATCTGGGCGGCGAAGTTCCGGGCGCCGTTGGCGACCGCGTCCTGCTCGATGCCGAACCGGCCGGCGACCGCACCAAACTCCTGGAGGGTCTTGGCCGCTACACCGGTCTCGCGGCTGAGCTGCCCGAGGCCGGACAGGTTGCCCGTAAGCTTGTTCAGCGCGCTTGAGATGCCGGCGACCGCCGCGCCAGCGGTCAGGCCGGTCACGCCGAGCGCGGCGAAGGCCGGGTTGATCAGGCTCGACGCGGTGCGCGCCGTCGACTGCATGGCGCCTTCGACGCCCTTGAAGCCCTTCGCCAGCGTCTCGCTGTGATTGGCCCCGGTGCGGGTGACGTCGAGGAGCTGTGCGCGGAGAGCCTTCAGAGGACCGGTGAACTTGTCCTGGACCTCCGCCTGCATGCGCAGGGCTTCATCCGCCATAGAGCTTGGCCTCGATCATCTCCTCGAGCACGTCCGGCGTGTGCCGGTTGACGACCGCGAGGTATTCAGGAGAGCGGGACAGGAAGCAGGCCGGATCGCACCGGTAGATCATGGCCAGGCGCAGGCAGCTGGTGATCAGCTCCTCGGCTGCGCCGGCAGAAAAAAACCGGCGAGCTGCCAAGCGCAGTACGTCCAATCGGAGGGGGCCATCTTCCCGATGAACGGCGGCGGCGTGTTGGACAGCCGAGCGATCATGGCGCTCATCTGCCGCCCGTCGAACCGGATCGTGCTGGATGGGTCGTCGGCGAAGACGTCCATGTGCACCGGGTTGCCGCCGACCTCGATGATGTCCATCGCGGTGGGCTCGCGAAAAAACAGCTCGTCGATTCGACGCAGCACGTGGCCGTTGGCATCCGCGATCTCGATCGGCTTGGAGAGCGTGACCTTCACGGCCCACGGGTTGACACCGGCGGGTGCCTGGGCCGGCGCGGCGGCCGGCTGCGGGGCGGGCTGCTGCTGCGGAACGTCGGTGAAGCCGTCCATCAGAACTCGCTCCCGCTGATGCCCTCGAACCGGACCCGGGTCATGCCCTGCTCGGCGTTGAGCTCGAAAGCATCCTTCGTCCAGGCCCCGAACAGCGTGTAGGTCCGGCCGTTCGCGAGCCGGGCCACCACCGTCGCGTCGGTGATCGCCGAAAGCTGCGCGATGGTGGTGTCGTTGCCCAGCGAGACGTCGCACTCGATGAACGGCACGCGCGGCCGCTCCTCGTATCCATGCACCCGGTCGAGGCCGGCAATACCGGTGCGCTCGTAGGCCGAGATGCTGACGCTGAGATTTCCGCGGAGCGCCAGCTGCACGCCGTCCGCCGTGATGTACGCCGTGCCGGCGATGCGCTTGCCCATGGTCTAGGCCTCCGAATGTGAGATCGGCCGCGAGGGCCCGGTGAGAGCCCGCGCGTCAGGCGCGGCCGAACTGCAGGCGGAACTGGGCCAGGACGGCGAACGTGCGCAGGCCGTTGGCGATGTCCGGCGGGTAGACGACGTTGAGGCGGGTCGGGATGTTCTTGTCCCGCTCCACCGAGAGGTTGTTCTTGAAGTTCTCGAAGTTCTCGGCGAGCCCGTCGAAGACCGCCGAGTTATACTCCGACAGCAGCTCGGACTTGACGATCGACGGGGTGACGATCGCCAGGCCGTCCGCGAAGGCCGTGTCGTCGTTCGCCAGCTGGTGCCGGCCGAACTTCGAGGTGACCGACGACTTCATCCGCCGGAACAGGCGGGCGAGGGTGAACAGCGTGGTGACGAGCTCGTAGGCGTCGTCGGACTGGCCGTACTGGTTCACCTGGTAGGTCGTCTGCTCGCGCAGGATCATCATGTCGCCCGACGGCGCGACGCCCTGCATGGCGAGACCCGCGGTGGCCAGAGCCTGCCGCTGGTTGCCGTTGAACCGCCCCTGACGCTGCGCCGGCAGGATGCCGGTGAACTCCAGGGTATGGAGCGGCCGGGCCGGGGCGTTGAGCAGCGCGTCGGCGGCGGCCGCGGCGTAGGCCGCCGTGATCTCCCAGATCGGCGCCTGGGCCGTCGGCTCGACCGGCATGATCGAGACGTTCGGCGAATTCCGGGTCGGCCCGAAGGTCATCAGGTTCGCGTAGGTGTCGCGCCGCGCCGAGAAGATGCCGCCGTACAGCTGCCGGGCCCAGCCCCAGCGGCCGGACGGGGTGAAGCCGTACTCGATCTCCCAGAGGGCGAGCGAGACGGAGTCGGTGAAGGGCAGCGCGACGTAGTCGTACTCGTCGTCGCCGATGGCCGGGATCGCCGCGGTCATGTCGGGCGAGCCGGTGCCGCCGGACATCGCCGTGTAGGCGAGCACGAGGCCGGCCGGCAGCACCTCGCCGCCGATGGACCCGTAGAAGCAGTCCAGCAGCTGAATGTCGTTGCCGGTCAGCCCCTTCCAGTCGCAGGTGAGGTTGACCTTCGCCGGGTTGGTGCCGTCGACCGCCGCCGAGACCGGCAGCATCGAGACGGCGTTGATCGCGGCCGCGATCTTGGTCGCGAGCTGCCCGGCCGTGTCCGAGCCGTTGGCCAGGACGCTGACGACCTGCCCGGCGATGTAGAACGGGATCGTGCCGGCCGTGGTCGGCGCCGTGGTGACCGCGATCGCGCCGGTGGCGGCGACGCCTGCAGCCGGGTCGGCCAGCGCCATCATCCAGAGCTCGTGATACGGAGCGATCCGGAAGTGCACGATGGCCATGCGGTGCAGCATGGAGCCGTAGCCGAACAGCGCCGCCGCGTTCTCGGGCGAGCCGACGGCGATCGGGACGTTCTTGGCCGCGACGCCCTGGGGGAGCATCTGCCCGACCTGCAGCACGGGCTCGCGCTGGGTCGACAGGCCGGCCTGGCTGCCGTCGACGGTCAGCCAGAACAGCGGCTGCTTCCAGTTGGCCGGGATATCGGAGAGGGCGCCGTTCGTGGGCATGGATCAGGCCTCCTGGGCTTTGCCCGGGGCGGGCGCGGGGGTGGCGGGGGCAGCGCGGCGGCGCGCGGCGGTGTCCTGCGCGGCGGCGTCGGCATCGTCCTCGGCGGTCCGGCGGATCACGCCGTCGAGGATGAGGCGCAGGGTGTACTGGTCGGCGATCCAGTCGGCGCCGCCCTCGGCGGGCATCGGCCCCTCGATGGGATGCGGGGGCACCGGGGTTTTCTTGGAGACGGGCTCCACGTGGAACTTCATGGCGTCTCCTCCTGAGGGACGGGAATGATGAAATCGGGCTCGGGCGCGCCGGGGTGGCCCGGGCGCTTCAGCGTCACGGCCATGTCGAGGAAGGCGTCCGGCACGATCGGCGGGAAGTCGACGCGGACGCGGAAGGTCATCTCCAGCCGGAGCTCGGCGAAGTACGTCTCGCCGTCCTGCGGGTAGATCCGGCGCCGCGTGATGCCGGTCACGGCCTCGAACAGCGCGCACGGGCCCTTGGTGGTGAACGACGCATCGCAGAGCAGGCGCTCCTCGATCGCATCCACCGCGGCGTCGTTCTGGCCGTCGAGCACCAGGGTGCTGGCGAAACCCCGCATGTCCGAGATGCCGATGGAGATCTCGGACACGAAGCTGGGCGCGGAGGCGCCGGCATCACCCTCGGGGGTCAGCCGCTCGCCCATGATGAACACGGACAACTGCGGGAGCTTATCCGGCTGCTGCTGCGGCAGCGGCACCCGGCGCGGCCGGGTCTTGTAGCCCGGGAGGTCGGAGAGGCGCTCGACGATCGCCTCGCGGATATCGAACGCCGCGGTGGTCACGGGCCAACGACCTTCAGCGACAGCGACGTGCCGCCCTGGCCATCGTCGTCGGTGTCCTCGATCTCGCAGATGCCGATCCGCGGCAGGCTGCCGGCAGCCGGGATCTCGACCAGATCGCCAGGCTGAGGCTGGATCTCGAAGTCCCGCGCTTGGATGCCGAGCGTATGGGACTGGGACGACATGATGCCGTCCTCGGTCGCCACGTCGATCGGCCGACTCGCCCAGACGCCCCGGGAGGCGAAGGGCTGGCCGGCCGGGACGGTGACGCCGCCCTCACGCCGCGCGGGCTGTGACGCCTGCGGGGTGATGATGATCGGCCGCGCGAAGATGTCGATGCACGGCGCGAGCGTCAGGGCGGCGAAGTCGATCACGGCGTCAGGCGGCGCGCGGGATCAGGCGGACGCGGCCGACAGCCGAGGGATTGGCGGCCGCCTCGGCGGCGTAGCCCAGCAGCGTCCCCCCCGACGTGGAGGTAGCGGCCGTTCCGGTCCAGTAGATGGCCTGCCCGACCGTCCAGGCCTCGGCAGAGGTCTTCGGCAGCTCGAACACGCCGCGGGTTTTAACCGCGACGGGTGCGCCCTGCGGCTGGGTGGTGGTGGCGACGCCGACCATGAGGCCGATGATGACGAGGGCACCGCTCACGACGCCGCCGGCCGGGGCCGGGACGGTGAGGGTGTCGCCCTCCATGATGAAGTTCTTCATGACGCGCTCCTGCGCCGGCGGGACGCGCCCGCGCGGACCGAGAGTTCAGGGTGGGGTGGAGGTGCGGCCGGCTCGGGCGCCGGCCGCGCGGCGATCAGGCGCCGACGTTGCGGTAGAGGCCGCGCCAGTGGAGGGCCTTCACGCCCGCGTCGATCCGGACCTTCATCTCGGTCCCATCGACGGTCCAGCCGTCCTTCTGGTCGAGGAAGGGCTCCTCGACGCCGTCGAGGTAGGTCACCTCGATCGTGTCCTGCTGGTTCGGATCGGCGGCCATGTACCAGGCATTGCCGGACAGGCGGCTGTCCGCGATCGGGGTGAACATGTCCCGGATCGGGTTGGCCACCGAGGCGGGGTCGCCCGGGTAGTTCGCCGAGGTGATGGCGACCTTCGTCGGCATCCACAGGGCCGGCGGGGTGAGCACGTACTTCGGCATGACGCCGCCGCCAGTGCCGATTCCGCTGGTGTCGGTCTGCACCTGCATCGCCGCCATGGCGGCCGCGAGGGTGGTGACGCTCGGGGCACCCGCCACGGTGGCGAGGTTGCCGTGCGCCGCGTTGAACAGGGCGACGCCGTCCTGCATCACCGGGTTCACGTTCAGAGTCGCGTAGACGAGGTTGCCGATCGTGCGCTTGGCAGCGCGGCCCATCCGCTCCGGCACCCGCTGGAAGAACTGCAGGTCGTCGTTGATGATGGCCTGGCGGGTGATGGCGAACAGTCGCCCGTAGGTCGCGACCTGCACGACGGTGCCGGTGTCGCCCATGGTGGCGTAGGTGTACTCGGCGCCCTCCTCGACCTTCCCGAGCGACGGGAACAGGCCCATGTCGACGCGGGAGATCGGGCGGAAGTCCGAGGCCGTGCCCTTGCCGGTCCACAGCGGGAAGGTCTCGTCGACCTCTTGGTAGCCCTTCAGCACGGCGCGGTAGGCGACGTTCTGGAGGATGCTCGGGAAGTCCGAGGTCGAGTGGAAGCCCGGGCCGCTGTTGCGGACGGTGAAGGCCCGGCCGACCATGGCCATGCGGTTCTCGCCGCCGGACTTCATGTTGCGGACGGTCAGCGAGGAGCGGGCGAGCTCGGCCAGGGTCAGGCCCACGAACTCGTTGCCGCGGTCCTTGTCCTCGGCGCGGGCGAGGCCGGTGCGGATCATCAGGCCGCGCTCGGCACCCTCGGCCCAGCGGTCCACGGCGTCGGCCTGGACCTCGATGCCGGACGGGCGCTCGCCGCCGGGCGGGTTGTCCTGCCGGGCGTTCTGCGTCTCCGACCAGCGGTCGAGGATCGCGGTGCGGGCCGCCTGCAGGTCGATGCTGTTCTGGATGAGCCCGGTCACGAAGGCGTCGTTCGGGTCGAACTTCGCGGAACGCGCCGCGGCTAGGATGCCGGTGACGCGGCCGCGCTCGGCCTCGGTCGCCTCACGGCGCAGCGCGCCCTGATCGACGGCCGGCGCCGGGGCGGGAGCCGGGGTGTGCGCGGGAACGGCCGGAGCAGCGGAGCCGCCGGCGGGGGTGTATTCAGCCATCGCGGGCTTCTCCTCAGGGGGCGCGGCGGGGGCCGCAGGTTGGGGCTGAGCCGCAGGGGCGGCAGCCGTGACGGTCGAGCCGCGCGCGGCGCGGGCCGACACCGGGGCGTTGAGACGCCCCAGATCCTCTCGGGTGAGCCGCGCGCACGCGGCGATGGCCAAGCCCTGCTCGACCGAATCCGCGAAGCCGCGCTCGACCGCGTCATCCGCCGACATGAAGGTCTCGGCGGTCATCAACGCGTCGATCTCGACCGGGTCGAGCCCGGTGCGCTTGGCGTAGATGTCGACGACGATCGCCTTCAGCCGGTCGATCTCGTCGGCGCGCTGGCGCATGTCATCGGCATCGCCGATGGCCACGTCCCAGGGATTGTGGATCATGATCGTGCCGGTATCGGCGATCGTGATCGTGTCGCCGGCCATCGCGATCACCGAGGCGATCGAGGCGGCCATGGCGTCGATGTGGATGTCGATCGGCTTGCCCGCGTTGCGCAGGGCGTTGAAGATCGACAGGCCCTCCATGACGTTGCCGCCCGGGGAGTTGATGCGCACGCTCAACCGCGGCTGATCGGCGAGCTCGATGATCGAGCCCATGACGTCGAGCGAGCGCACCACTGCACCGATCGGGTCGTAGGGGTCGATGTAGCTGTCGACGACGCCGTAGAGCATCAGCTCGCCGTTCATCACGAGCGAGCGGGTGCCCTGCATGTCGGCGCGCGCGCCGGCGCCCTTCGCGGGCCTGCGTGGCTTGGTCATGCTGTGGTCCGTGTTCAGGGGGCGAGCGCGTCCGGCAGCTTCGCGTTGTCGGACTTCTGCTGGGCGCCGCGCAGGGTGGTGGTCCGCGGATCCGAGTCGAGGACGATGCCGTGGGCGTCGACCAGGGCGTTGTCGGCGATCATGCCGGCCAGCCAGTCGTCCGGATCGATGCCGTTCTTGCGCAGCTCCTCGCTGCGCCAGGTCAGGCCGTTACGAATGGCGGCGCTGGACGCCGCAACCTCGGCAGCCGGATCCAGCATTTCCCACCGCGGCGGGGTCCAGCCGAGGGTGAATGGCTCGCTCGACCCAGTGGCGACGGCGGCCGCCTCCAGGGTCCAGGAGGCGAGCGGGCCCATCATCTGCGGGATGAGCATGTTCCAGCGCCAGTCGTCGACCGACGTGTGAAACTCGATGCGGCCCAGGCGCCCGCTGATGAAGCTGACCTCGCTCAAGTCGACCGTGAGCGACTCGAACGGGATGTTCAGACCGGCCGCGATCTCGTGCAGCGTGGTCGAGTAGTACGGCTGGAAGTCCGCGGTGGTCGGCGGCTGGAAGGCCGTGACGCTCTCGCCCGGCCGCAGCCGCTCGATCATGCCCGGCTCGAAACTCTCGACCGGGTACGGGCTCGCTCCGTCGTTGGCGCTGATCGAGCCGTCCTCGCCGATGGCGGCGCCCGCGTCGAAGTCCTCCTCCGAGGTGATGAACGCCGCGAAGCAGGAGGCGATCTTCTGGCGCATCAGCTGCGCGTCGGTGTAGTCGGCGAAGTCGCGCATCCGCACCATGACGGGGGCGAACCACGAGACGCCGCGAACCTGGCCGGGCCGGTCGACCCGGTAGATGTGGGCGACGAAATCCGCGGAGACCCGACGCCCGCGCGGCAGGCTCACCGCGCCGCCAAACACCGCGCCCGGGTGCTGGTCGTAGAGGTAGTAGGCCACGCGCTTGCCGCGCTGGTCGAACTCGATCCCCTGGATGCAGGTGTTCCCGTTCGGGAGCTCCCCATCGAAATTCGTGTCGAGGAAGTCGGGCTCGAGCACCTGCAGCTGGAACGGCAGGGCGTAGCCATCGGTCGGCCGACGCACCCGCTTCCGGATCAGGCACTCGCCAGCCTCGACGACGGTGGCCATGACCATGGCCTGGATACCGTAGAGGTTGGTCCGCCCGTCCGCGTCGATGTCGGTGGTGTCGAAGTGCAGCTTCAGCAGCTCGGTGATCTGCTGCTTGCGCTCGGGCCGGGCCGCCTTGACCTGCGGCAGGATCCCGGCGCCGACCACGTTGTGCTTGATCGTCGACTTGGCCCGGAACGCGAAGGCGTTGTTGCGGACCATGTCGCGCGCCGCGTCGCGCAGCAGGCGCAGCGCGTAGCGGTTCTCGGAATTGGCGTCGGTCGAGATCCGGCGCCATCCGTTCGCACGGCGACCGAGCGTGGCGGCGTCGTAGAGGTTCCGGGTCGCCGCCATCCGCTGAATGCGCTGGCGGGCGGCGATCCGCTTCTCGGCGCGCTGCGGCGCCACGTAGCCGATGACCCTGTCGATCAGGTTCGTCTGCTGCACGGTGTCAGAACCCGGACCGGAAGCCGGCGACCGTGCGCCGGCCCCGGCTGCTCAGCCCGAGCTGCCGACGCAGATCGTCTCGCACCGAGCGCATCTCAGCGAGCGACCGGAACTCGGTCGACTTGCCCTCATACGATGCGCGCGTGACGCCCGACGCGATCGCAGTCTCGATCGAGGCGAGCCGGGCGTTCAGGATCTGCGTCTGAGCGGCGTCGAGCGCCATGACGTGCCCTCGGGCTCTGCCGTCAGCGGCCGCGGCGCGCGCCGGCGTCCTGGGTCTTCTCCTTGCCGAACGAGCCGGTCAGGCCGTCGGTGCGCGCCGGATCCTCGGCGGCCTGGCGGCCCTGGATCTCGGCACCCTCGCCGGTGAGCCCGGCGACGGTCTGGCGCTCGGCCAGCACCTGCGAGATCGGCAGGCGACCGGCGTCGTGCTCGGGCCGGGAGTTCGGCGGCAGCTCGGTGCCCATTTCGGCGGTGCCGGTGAGGCCCGCCGGGACGACGGTGACGCCTTCCTGGGCGATGCGCACGGCGCTGACGTGGCCGTAGGGATCGTTCACCGCGGCCACCAGCGTGCCGTCGCGCAGGCCTTCCTGAACATCCGCGTCGGAGACGTACTCCAGCGGCAGGCGCAGGTTGGTGCCCGACGAATCCACCGGCGCGCCCGGGTAGCTCCACACGCCGCTCACCTTGATCAGCGAGCCCGCGCCCTTGTCGGCGAGCGCCTGGAAGTCAGCCTTGGACGTGGTCATGGTCATCTCCTTGGTGACAGCCAGCCGGATCGCCGCGGCGCTTGGGCCGGGCGGCGGGTCTGCGGTTGCTCGGGTCGTGTCGGTTCGGGCGCCGCGCGGGCGGCTTCGACCACGTGCGCGGGCGGGACGTAGGCGGGGCGCGGTGCCACAGGTTCATCGGTCGGGGTGCCGACCCCGTATTCCAGGCCGCGCTCGATCCGCTGCGGCAGCGCCTTGCGGACCGCGAGGCAGCCGACGAAGGTGTCGAGTGCCTCGTTGCGCTTGCCCTTGGGGGTGATCCAGACGACCACCTGCTGGCCGAGCCGGCGACGCACCTCGCGGCGCTCCGCGGTCAGCTGCTCGAAGTAGTCGGGCCCGAAGCTGTCGTGCATCGGGAAGTGAATGAGGCCCGGGTGGGGCTTCGGTGCCGAGCCGTCCTCGGGATGAGCGAGCGGCTCGATCTTCAGCCGGGCGTAGATCGCGTCCTTCGCGGCATCCACGCCCATCAGCCAGATCTTGTCGTTGGCCTTAGAGCGCGACGAACGCATCGGCCAGATCGGATACTTCCCGCCCCGCCCGATCGTAGCGAACACGCGCTGGCCGCGGCGGCGGCGGCAGTAGGCGACCGCCTGAGCCGCGTGATTCAGGCCGCCGACGTCCACGCCGAACGCGGCGATGCGGATTTTTCTGCCCTCGGACGTCGTGAACACCCGGGCCCGGAGCGCATCGAGTTCGCGCCAAGCCTGCGGCTCGGCCGGGTCGAGGCTGATCACCTCGTAGAGGAAGGGCCAGGCCTCCTCGTCTTGCCCCCAGCCGACGAGTTGCACCTCGAGGCGATCGCCCTGAACGTCGCAGAAGCCGGTGATGACGCGCACGGCGTCGGGCAGGTCGTCGGGCCCGTAGGGCTCCGCCCGGTTGATCAGGTGCGAGCCATCCATGCCCTCACCGGCCTGGTGCTCCCAGGTTTCGGCGAGGCCGGTGTTCGTCCATTTCCGCAGCGCCTCGGGATCCTTCCGGGCGTTCACGAACTCGCGCACGACGTCGGCGAGGCGGTGACGGGCCGACAGTAGCTTCGAGACGTGGAAGCCGGCGTGCCCGTCGAAAGCCGAGCGCTCGCCACAGTGGCCGCAGCGGGACCGGCCCTCGTCGTCCCAAGTCTCCGGCGTCTGCTCCTCGCCGCAGCAGGTGAACCGCGCCGTCTGGCGCCAGCCGTAGTCTGACCGGTGCTCCAGCGCGCGCAGCGCCTCACGCCGCTCCGTCTCGGTCCAGGGCTCGCCGCACTCCCGGCAGGTGATCACCGCCGTCTCGGCCTTGTGGTAGACCACCTCGGCGTTCGGCGGCGGGTCGAAGGTCTCCGAGCCGTCGGCCAGGACCTTCACCCAGCGGACCTGCGCCCAGGCCAGCGTCTGCTCGTGCTCGCAGTGCGGGCAGGCGACGAAGCACTGGCGCCGATCGCTCTTCTCGTACTCGCCGGTGATCCGGCAGGCGTCCTTCACGGTGGGCGAGCAGACCCGGACGAACTTGTGCCGGCGCACGTCCTTGTAGGTCGAGGCCCGCTCTTCAGCGAGCAGGAGGGGGTCGCCCTCCTTCCCCGCGCTCGCCGGGTACTTGTTGATCTCGTCGCACAGGATCACGCGCTTCGGGCGGGACGCGAGATCGGTCGGCGATTCCGAGCCGACGAAGTCGAGCGAGCCGCCCGGGTAATCCTTGTGGGTGATCGTGTTCTCGGAGCCGCGCGCCTTCGGCGCCTTGATCAACTCCCGCAGCACCGGCGTTTCAGCGACCGTCGGCTGGAAGCGCTCTTTCGAGAAGCTCTCAGCAGCCTTCTGCGACGGCTGCACGAACAGGATCGGCGATGGGTCGAGGTGGATGAAATAGAAGGCCGTGTTCATCAGGAGCTCGGACTTGAGCACCTGCGTGGCGGCCACCACCGTCACGATGAACACGCTCGGATCGGTCACGGCCCGCATCGGGCCCAGCGCCGCCGGCTGCAGCGCAGTGCGCCACCGGCCGGGGGTTGCGGAATTCTTCGGTGAGACGCGCCGGTAGGTGTCAGCCCACTCGACCAGGTCGAGCCGGGGCGGCGGCCTCAAACTCGTCCTCGCCTTCCTCAGCCTCGCCGCCAGGCTGATGGATCCGCTCTGCGATGTCGCCTGGGTCATGCAACTCTTCCAGGGCGTCGCGGATCTCGGCCTCGATGCGCGCGACCTGCTCCGGCGTCAGGTCCGCACCGAGCTTGCCGGAGATGCCGAGCAGGCGCTCGCGCACCACGGCGTACTCGCGCTCGACCTGCTTCCCGATCTCCTCGATCGCCACGAGCTCGCCGCGCGTCACCGCGTTCTGGAGCGCGGTGCGATCCGCCAGTTCCTTGTCCTTGCGGGCCTTCTCGAACTCGCCGTCCAGCGCGCCGGGCTTCTTCTCGCGGCCGGATGCGGCGGCTCGGAGCTGCCGGATCACTTCCTCGCGGACGATCTCCAGGTCGTACTCGCCGGCCGGTTGCCGCTCGACGACGCCGCGGTCGAGCAGTTCGTAGAAATTGCGCTCTGCAAGGAACACATGGGCCGCCGCTTGGCCTACCGTCGCCATGCTGCTGACGCCCCCTTACGCTGTTTCATCGCTGGGAAAGGCCTCAGCCTCGCGCGTTACCTCCGGGCCCTACCCCCTCTGGAAGGACCCAGGGATTTGGTGGGGCTCGGGGTGAGCGGAGGGGCCCTAGGAGGTCCGTCGCCTCGTCACCCGTCCTACCGCCGCCTCGAAGCCATCGCGGCCTTGATGCGCCCCGGGAACGCACGCGCCACTTCGCGCCGCATGACCATGTCGAAGTCCGCATGGAACGGCACGACACCTTTGATCGGGGCGCTGGCCTTCAGCGTGTAGAGCAGCTTTAGCTTCCGGTTCTTCTTGCCACCCGTGACCTGGTAGATCACGTCGCCCTTGCGGAAGGTGTTGGGCGCGGTGCCGGGCCTCAGGCTCTTCGGGACGCCGCGGCCTGAGCGGCGGGCCAGCACCTTGCGATCGGGGATGGCGATCTTCGACTTGTTCGGCCGCTTGGTGCCGCCGGTCTCGTGCAGCTTCAGGTGCGCCCGGTTGCCGGCTCGCGTGCCCTCGTTGGTCACGGCGCCGGCGAGCTTGCCTTTACTGGCCCGCTCTACCCTCAGGGCGTTGCGAATGAAGTTACTGTCCCGGACCGTAACGTGGGCCGGCCACGTGTGGGTGATGAGGTGGTCACGGGCGGCGAACAGGCCGTCGTTCAAGGACTGGCTCAGCGCGAACGGGATCTGATCCTGTAGCGCGCCGATGCTGGACGCCGCCTGTTCGAAGCCGCTCATGTCGAACTGGACGGGCATTCAGGCACAAGCCTCCATCGCAGAGAATCGGGGGTCTCCCGTTCTCCGACCGGGGTTCAACCACATTGCCCTGAGGCCAGGTCGAACGCGGGTCAGGCGACGTCGGCTGTCAGGCCGCGTCCAGTTGCGTCCGGTCCAGCCGCATCGACGACTGGCGACCGAAGATCGAAACGTCCACCTCGACACGCCCCTTCGGTAAGAGCTTGCGGACGGTGGCGGTGAAGCTAGCGAAGGGGCCTTCACAGACCCGCGCCTGGTCGCCGACCTTCAGGCCGACGGACTCGGTGACGTTGGCGCGGCCGAGCATGGTGGCGAATGCGCCAACTTCCTCGGCCGCGACTTCGATGGGGCGGTGAACGACGCCGGGAATGTTGCCGGCGGCGCTGGCGTCGAAGGCCGGCGCGGACACCACCTCGGACACGCCGGGATAGGTGAGGACCTGCCCGAGCTGCGAGCGCTCGGGTAGCCCAACGAAGATGGTGCGCGGCAAGATGGGGGTGGAGCGGATGACGCGACGATTGCGCCTGATGACGATCTCGGAGTGACGAAAGCGGACTGTGGCGACGCCCATCTTCTTCATCGCTTCGCACGTCTGATCGCCCCAGCGGGGCATCGTGCGAACGATGTGCCATGTCCGACCCTCGCTGAAGAGCGGGTCCAGGGCGAGCACTTCGGACGCGGCATCGCGGACGGCCTTGGCGCGCCGCTTCTCCCGCTCCCGCTGCTTCCGACCTGGACGTGCCATCTACGCGTTCGTCACTCGACCTGCGAAGCCTCGAAATAACACCGTGGTTTGAAAATCGCAACACCCTGCTCACGCCCAATCCGGACGGGCAGCCTCACACAGCGCGGCGAGCCGGTTCTCAATGTCCCGCTGGTACGCGGCCTCGCGCTCGACTAGGACACAGCGCCTCCCCTCGAGGTAGGCCGCGGTGCCGGTGGTGCCCGAGCCCGCGAACGGGTCCAGCACGAGGCCGCCCGGCGGCGTCACGAGGCGCACCAGCCAGCGCATGAGGCTGACCGGCTTGACCGTCGGGTGTTCGGACCCGGCGCGGTCCCAGGCGCCGGCCTTGGCCGCGTAGAAAAACCGGCTCTCCCGGCCAGGGAACGCGGCCAGCACCTCGTCGGAGCCGTCGTGCAGAACGTTGGCGGGCCAGCGGGTCGCGGCTTGGGCACCCGTTCGATTCGAGCCGTTAAGCCCATCCCCGAATGTGTTCTTCGACTTCTCGTTCCGTTTGCGGAACATCGGCACGCCGTCGGGCGCCGCGATCCGACACGTCTCGACCGAGAGCCCGCCCGTGCCCCAGGTCAGCACGTTCCCGGCCACGGTGCCCTCGACCGCCTTGCGGGCCAACACGATCGGCTCCCAGGCGGGCTTGAGCGCGGTGCCGAGCCCCTCTCCGACGCGATGCGATTTCACGAAGCCCGAGCCGTAGAGCCATCCGAGCTGATCGCGGATCTCGAAGCCCGCGTCCTCGATGGCAACGGCGAGGCGGTGGTAGGTCCGGGTGCCGGCGAAGGCGACGACGTGGCCGCCGGGCTTCAGCACCCGCAGCACGTCCGCCCAGAACGCGGCAGCGAAGGCGGTCTCGCCGGTGTCCCAGGTCTGCCCCATGAACCCGCGGGCTGCCCGAGCATAGGCGCCGTCCGACCCGAAACCGGCCGGAGCGGCGCCCTCCTTCCCGAACCGCTTGGCGATCGACACCAGCGCATAGGGCGGATCGGTCACCACGCTGTCGACCGAGTTGTCCGGCATCGCCCGCAGCACCTTACGGCAGTCCCCCGGCTCCAGGCGGACGCGGTCGGCCACGTACCCGTGGAAGGTGAGATCGACGGCCTTGGGCATCAGACGCTCCGAGCCGCGGGGTGCACGTCCCGGACACGACGCCCGGGGCGGCGATGCTCGGGGCATCGGCGGACCATCATGACCGACGGCGACGACGAGGGGGTCTTAGTCGTGAAGGGTTCGCCGCAACGCGCGCAGCAGGACCGCCAAACGATCAGGTTCACCGTCGACCCATCCCAGCGGTCGTAGGGCTCGATCCCAATCCGCTCATATCGCTGCCCTTTAAAATTTAAGACCGACGCTTCGATTTTCACAACGCCCTCCGCTGCCGCAGTCAGCTTTTTGCCCTACTCATTCCCGCCCTAGCCGCAGCCGCAGTCGTTGTTTCTTTATACAACGACTGCGGCACTGCGGCAGCCGCAGTCGCCTCAGTCTGCCGCAGTCGCGACTGCGGCAACTGCGGCACCCTCTTCTGTTGAGATAATCGAAACAACTTCGACGTAAGCCTTGGGCATCCGCTTGCCGTCTTGGGCCGTGACGACCCGCAGAATCCCGCTCGCGAGCCAGGATTTCACCATCTCGATCAGCTGCGGCCGGTGCTCCGGATCGTCCGCATCGAGCTCCAGCACGTCGGCCACGGCCCGCCCGACCCAGTCGTCCGCGCGCGGATCCTTGCGCCAGCGCCCGGCGCGGATGCGCTCACAAATGGCCTCCAGATGCGCCTCGGGGACGGCGTCCGCCGGGCTGCTCCACCGCCACGCCGTGACCACGGCCACGGAATCCCCATCCGGATCGAGGGCTTCCTGCCCATTCCCGAGCGCGACCGCGTGCAGGAGGTGCCAGTCGGCCATCACGGACGGCGCCGCGAGATTGGCCTTGCCGTTGTCGACCCGAAAATAGGACCGCGGGTGGGTCACCCCGGCGCGCTTCGCCTCCTCGTCGGTCATCCGGTTCAGCACCCTGGCCGATCTCGTCGCAGAGATGAGGGCAGAGGCGCCGCGGGTGTCCTCGACGGTCACCTCCTCGCCACCGGTCTTCCGGGAATGGTGGACCAGATCGATCGCAGTGTGGGTCCGGTCGGCGATCCGGGCCCAGGTCTTCACCACGGCGTCGATCGCCATGTTGTCGTTCTCGCTGACCCGGTGCGACGACACGAAGGGGTCGATCATCACCACGTCGATCGCGTTGGCCGTGATGGTCCCCACGAGCGCCTCGGTGACCGGCGCGGCGACCTTGGTGCCGTCCCGGGTGGTCTGGGCGATCACGAGCTCCAGGTCGCGTCCGCTGTCCACGAACAGCCAGCCGTCGATCTCCTCCGCCGTGATCCCGTAGTGCAGGCAGGCCGCGGTGATCCGGCGTTCGAGCTCCTCGAGCGGGTCCTCGCCGTTCCACAGCCACACCCGGCAGCGCTTGGGCGGCGTGATACCGAGCAGCGGCCTGCCGGTCGCAAGGGCGAGCGCCTCGACGATGCCGAGCGACGACTTGCCGACGCCGCCGGGCGCCACGGTGGCCGAGACATACCGTCGGATGTAGTGCCGGCCGTAGACGAACTGCCGGACCGGGATCGCACTCACGTCGCGCAACCGGAACGGGGTCGCCCGGATGCTGATCGGTGGCGGCGTGCCCTCGATCGGAATCTCGGCCTCTTCCTCGGTGACCGGCTCGAAATCGACCGTCGGGTTGTCCGCGCCGACCGGCTTCTTCCCATACTGGTAGGCGTGCTGCACCGAGGCGGCGAGGTCCTCGAACTCCATGGGCGGCGAGCAATGGTCGTCGTTCCAGTGCTCACCCATCATGTCGAGGCAGGCGAGCTCCGAGATGCCCCAGTCCTTGAGCTGCGCGGCCACCCGGTAGGCGGTCGAGCCACGGCGGCCCTGCTCTGCCGTCGGCGCGGCGTTGCCCTGTAGCCACCGGGTTCCGCGGTCCAGGGCCGGTTGCATGTCGAGCAGGCAGACGACGTTGCCCTCGGTGCGGGTGCGCGGCGCTGGCCGGCCGATGGCGTCCACGAGCCACCGGGGCGCCTCGCGCATCGTGCCGCCGCGGGACCGATACGGCACGCCGTTGACCATCCCGCCCGGGGCGACGACGTAGCCGCCCTCCCCGCGGGTATCGAGCCCGGGTCCCAGCTTCGAGGCCGAGGTCGCCACGGGCTCCTCGGTGATGAAGTAGAAGTGCTCGCCGCCGGACGGAGTGTCGACCGCATAGGTGTCGAGCCACCCGGGCGTGCCGTGCATCATGTCCAGGTCCCACAGGCTTTCCTTGCCCCGGGCACCGGCCTTCACGTCCACGTCGCACACCACCAGCCAGCCCGTGTCGCCGAAGCGGCCGGTCCGGATTCCGACGTTCAGGTCCCGGACCCGCTCGCCGCCCAGCACCGGGTCGCTCTCGGTCCACCACGCGCGGATCTGCGCCGGGTCGCGGGTCGCGCGGTTCTGCCAGCCCTTGATGGCCGGGATCTTCCCGTCCGTCACGACGGGGAAGACGAAGAACCCCCGCGCGGCGAGCGCGAGGGCCTGATCGAGGAACGTGTGTTCCGACATGGGGGCTGCGCTCATAGCTGGGGTGTCACTTCCGGTATCGTTTTCCCCGCCAGCCCTCGGCGGTGATGGGGAATCCCGCGGCCCAGGCCGGCGCCTCGGCCACCAGGGCGTCGAACTCGGCAAGGTCGCCGTAGCCCTCCGGCACCTCGCTCACGACCTCGTCGTGCACGTGCATGATGATCGGGTAGCCCCCCGCCTCCAGGCGCACGATGGCGCCGGCGAGCAGATCGCGGCACACCGCCTGGGTGATGTTCTCGACCAGCGAGCCGCCGTAGGTCGGCCCCTCGGTCCAGGCCTTAGTCAGCCCGTCCACGTACTTGTAGTGGAGCGCCGGCTGCGGCTCGCCGTTCTGCTTCCACCCGCGGGACAGCCAGCGGCCGAGGTCGCGGTCCGGCACGCGGCGCTGCTCCACGAGCGGCTCGCCGCCGGCCGGGTCTTCCGTCGCTCGCCGGATCCAGATGTACGGCACCAGCTTTGGGTACGGGTAGGACAGCGCGCGGCCGCTCGGCAGCCGGCAGAACAGGAAGGAGCCGCGCACGAGGTACTTCACCTCGCGTCCCGGCGGCCCGGCCGTGAAGACCTGGCCCTTGTTGGTGACGGCGCTGATCGCCGCCTCCTCGGCCTCATACCAGTAGCTGACGATCGCCGGGTTCGCGGCGCGCCAGGCGCTGACGATCTCCTTGACCTTGGCGTCGGGCACCTTGACCCCGTAGCCCCGGGCCATGGCCTGGAAGGCGCCGACGCTGCCCTGGTAGCCGCAGGCGAGCACGACGACCTTGCCGATCTGGCGCTCGTCCGGGTCCTTCTTCTTCGAGATCGGCCGGCCGTACACGTCGCTCGCGGCGTGGCAGTAGATGTCTGCCCCGGTGCGGAACACGTCCAGGACGCGCTCCTCGCCCGCGAGCCACGCGATGCCGCGCGCCTCAATGGCCGAGAAGTCGGCCACCAGCAGGTCATGCTCGGGGGCGGCCACGATGCAGCCGCGCAGGCAGTTGCTGATCACGTCGAGCGGGGGCCCGTACAGCAGGTCGATGGTGTCGACGAGGGCGGTCACCGGGCAGCTCCCTTTGCGGTCCCGCCCGCGTCCTTGGGATCGGGTGTGAGGGCGCGGATCGCTGCGGGGAGATCCCGGATGCCTGGGCCGTCGTATCGCGTCATGTTCGGGCCAGCGCGAACCCAGCCATCCTCAATCAGACGAGCACAGGCTTCCCGCATCGCGTCCCGCTCTCCCCGTGCCTTGCGGAGGTCGGCGGCGAGCCGATCCTTCTCCGCCTCGGCCTTCAGCGCCCGCTCCCGCCAGCCCTCGACGGCCCCGGCCATCTCGGATGCCCGAAGCCGGCCTTCAGCCTCGCCCTTGGCCTGGGCGAGGTCGCTGATCTGGACGACAGCCGCAGCAAGGCTGGCGGCGTAGCTGTCGCGCTCGGCGCGGAGGGTGCGCGCCTCCTCCCAGAGGTCGCCAGCCATGACAGTGACAGCGCGGCCGGCGGCCGGCTCTCCGGACAAGATCTTCACGCCAGTCGAGTCGCCTTCGTAGACGACCGTGTAGCGCTCCCGCGCCGCGTCTTCCTGCTCGGCCTGCGTGGTGGGGGCGTCAGACATCGGAGGCCTCCGAAACGTCACCGAGGGCGCTGTTCAGAGCATGCTCAAGGGACACGCACCGCGTCACGTCCGCGTGGTTCACGAAGCTGAACTCGTCGCAGCCGACCGCGTAGACTGGGGTCCCGACTGCAAGAGCCGCCCCGACCTCAACGAAGGCCCCTTTCAGGACCTCGCCCGGCTCGCGATAGACGATGACGCAATCGGCGCCGGCAGCCTCGTCCACGCAGCGTCGCCACAGGTCCTTCAGGCATTGGCTCTCGCCCGCGCCAGCTTCGTCGATCCAGGTGGAAATGATCGGCAGCCCGTCCGCCCGCATTTGCCGCCAGCGGGGCGCGTGGGCTGTTTTGCTGGCCATATAGATGCCGCGCATCACCGCACCTCCCCGTCCTGGTCCGTGGCGCTTAGGGTGGCGAGGGCGGCTTCGATGCGGTCGGCTTCGACCGGTCTACCGAGGTCTCTGAGCGCTCGCGCGAACTCCTCAGCAGTGGCCCAACGGGGGATCCCCTCCAGTACCGCGAGAGCTTCTTTGCGAGGATCGGGGGTGGGCGCCTGCTGTTGCGCCGGATGCTTGCCGGCGAGGCAGAGGTCGTTCAGATAGCCTCCAACGAACATCTCGGGTTGGTCCGCCCCCGTCCCGTCATCTCGGGCCGTGGCGAGCGACCGCAATTCAGCGTCCACGATACGCTGCACGTCGGCGTAGCGATCATCCATCGCATCTGCCGTATCGGCACACGCCCATGTGAGCGCGCCAACCTTCGCAGCGACCGACGAAGCGAAGTCGTAGACGCCATTTCCCCAAGGAGATGCAGTCTTCGGTGCCGTCTCGCCCTGGCTGAGCGGCAAGGCGACCTGAAAGCCGCTTTCGTAGGTGACATGGACGCCGCCTAGGCTGCCGGGCTCCCAGGGGATCAGCCGGACGCTGGCGATGTGGTCTCGGGTGCCCTCCCTGAGCGGGGACGAGGACCCTTGCTGGGCGGGAGGGGGCGTCCGCTGCGCCCCGCAGATGTCGCACGTCTCTCCGGGCTGGATACGGCACTCGCCGCACGGCTCCTTGCCGGGCTTCCGAGTGATTTCGACGAGCGGGTCACGTATGCCGGGCCCGCCATACGGCTGGGCGGGAGGCGGCGGAGCGGATAGAAGGCTGCGAGCCAACGCTCCGGCGGCATGGGCCTCCTCATAAGCGCCATCCCACTGTGACTTCTGATATCCGTTGAAGCCGTCGTGGAAGCCTGCTCGGCGGGTCTCGTTGTGCATCGCACACACGGCGCCATCTAAAGCTGTTCGCCAGCCCTCTCCCGCTCCCCCGGCGGCATCTGCGCGGGCCATGTCCCGGGCGATGGCATCCGCCTTGGCGATGGCCGCCTTCATCGCGTTGAAGGCGTGCACCTCGTGATCGGGGTCGGTCGGATCGTAGCCCGCCATGGCTTCGTCGTAGACGGCTTGGGCGGCGGATATGCGCTCGGAAGCGGCGAGTTCGCGGGCTTCGTCGGCGCGCACGCCAGCATGAAGCTGTTCGATCTCGGATCGGAAGGGATGCTGGTCGGCAGCACCCTGATACGGCACGTGCGTCATGACCGGTTCTCCAAGGCTGCGTCGATGATCGGGAGGACGGCGCGCGCGTCGTTGCGCAGCGGCTCGTGATGGATCGGCCAGCGGGCGAAGATCCCGCGCCAGCCGGTCGTGTGTTCCAGGGCCATGTTGCCGAGGATCGACCGCGCCCATTCCAGAGACGCCCGTAGCCGCTCGCACTCCTCGCGCTTGGCCTCTAAGCGGGCGGCTAGGTCCGTGGTGGGTGGGGTGATGGACATGGCTCAGACCTCCGAAGGCGGGTTGCCGACCGTGAGCGCCACGGCCGGGTGGGAGGTGCCGAGCACCACGAGGTAGATCGGGGCGCCTGCCGCGATGAGGGCGATGTCCTCCGGCGTCGGCAGCCAAGCCGAGACCATCTGGTTCACGCCCGGGCTGTGTGGCTCGTCGCGGATCGGCAGGCCGCCGCAGATGCCGTCCTTGGCCGGATCCCAGCCCTTTGGCGCGCCGAGGTTGCGGGTCGCGCCCGTCACACGTCCGATGTGCATGGTCAGGCTCCCCGCTTCCCGCCCCAGTATTCCGTCGGCTTCTCCAGCCGCCGGTCGATCGCGCGCTTCAGGGCGTCGGCTGCGAGCTCGTCGCCGTAGTTCGCCCGCCACAGATCCACGGCGGTCACGACCATCACGTGGGCGGCGATGTCGGCCTGCATGCCCTCGTCGAAGGGCTTCTCCAGCAGGTCCATGATCCCTCGGGCGAGCTCGGTGACGTGCCGGCCCGAGACGTTCGCCATGCCTTCCGGCGGGACGTGGCCGGCGGCTTCGCGGCGCTTCTGCTCACCCATGACGCACCTCCGGAAAGCCGTTGTGCTCGACGCCGTCGAGGAGGCGGCCGGCGGCCTTCTTGCCGACGAGCGCCATCATCTCGGGAGCGCGGCCCTGCCAGCCGCTCTCGCGATCCTCGGCCTTGCAGGCGGGCATCGTGACGTCGGTCAGCGTCCGCCCGTCGTTGAAGACGACCCGGTCGAGGGAGGGAGCTCGACCCATCGTCGAGCCGTGCTGGTAGGCGCCCCACTGCTTGAAGAGGTACGCCACCCCCGCGGCCGCGCAGGCGTCGCGGATCTGGCGCGCCCAGTCCGGATGCATCGGCCGGGCGCCGGGGCCGCTCTCGCCGCCCGCTATGATCCAGTCGAGGCGAGCGCCGACGCCGTGGCTGTCGACGTGGAAGATGGTCGGGCTCGGGTAGTGCCCAGCGCGCCCCGTGAGGCTGTTGATCCGCTTCGGGTGCACGGTGGTGCGCCCCTCCGCGTCCGTCTCCTTCGCCGCCTCGATCCGGGTGAAGTCGATCGGCCCGAGCAGCGGCTCGGCCGACACGAACCGAACCGCGGCCGGCGTCGCCAGCAGGTCCGGCACGCGCTCGTCGGCCCGGCGCTGATCCTCGGCCGAGACGCCCAACCAGACGTTCTTCAGCGGCCAGAGCGGCCACGAGCTGCGCTCGTTCCCCAGCTTCAGGTTCTCGGCCGCCGCGTAGCAGTTCCAGCCGGCACCGCCCCGCGGGTCCCGGCTGTTCCTGCCGGGCCCGATCTCCTGAGACAGCAGCTCCAGCGCGGTGATGATCCGCGCCACCAGGTCGGGCGCCGACAGGTACGCCCGCATTCGGCCGGAGCGCTTCGTCAGCACCTGAAAGGTGTGCTGGGACGAAGCCGCCATGACAGCGAAGATCCGATCCAGCACCTCATCCGGTACGCCCGGGTGGAACAGGTCGCCATGGGCGGCCACGAAGATGTTGCGCCCGCGGGCCCACAGCAGCGGCTGGAGAAGCCACTGCTCATTGAACCGGACCTCGCCCGTCCAGACCGGGCCGGCCTTCGTCTCTCGCGTGAGGCCCACGCGGGACGGGTGATTCCGCAGGCGGGTCCCGGCGAGCTTCATCGCATAGCAGTTCGTGCAACCCGGGGTGTCGATGGTGCACCCGGTCACGATCTGCCAAGTCGCGTCGGTCCATTCGATGGATGAGGTCTCAGCCATGATCGGCCTCCGGCTCCTGCATCATCTCCTCGACGATCCAGAGCATTGCGCCGGTGACGCTGCGGAAGGTCAGGGGCTCGCCGCCCCGCTCGCGGTGCGGGTTCCAGCGCTCGTCGTAGATGACGACCTGGCCGGGCTCGCCGCGGATGCGGAAGGCGCGGGACAGATCGCCATCCATCGCGGAGGTGCGCCCACCCGGGTTCGCGGCCTCCCAGGCACTGACGCGGCCTGGGCATTCCCGCGCGATCACGTCCCAGTGCCCAGGGTTGCGGTAGCTGACCGAAAAGCCGAGCGGAAAGAACGGCTGGGCCGCGTCGTAGAAATGCTTCTCGGCAGCGATCTCGCGTGCGCGCCGTTCGGCACCGGACACCTTCTCTTCGAGGTTCAGGTCCGTCATCGGGCGGCTCCCGTGGTGAGGGCTGCACGGGCGCCGGCAAGCCGGCCGAGGGCGGCGACGCGCCCCTGCTCAACGGCGGCCCAGGCATCGACGGCAGCCTTGCTGAGCGTACCAACATGAATGCGCCGGTTGTCGCCCAGTGGAGGCACGGTGGTGTAGACGTCGTGTAGGTGGCCGGGCGTCTCGCCGGGCTCGGCGTGGAAGCCGGGAGAGAGCGGGATGCGCTTCTTTTCTCGATCAGCCCCGGACGCTGCGTCGGTCGTGGTGGTCTGGGTGGACATTCAGGCCTCCGTCGCGGTGGTGGCGGGATCGGCGGAGAGGGGCTTGAAGCCGGGGCCGGTGAGTGATGTCAGGATCCCGGCGCCGCCGAAGGTGCTGTCGTGCAGCCAAGTCCATGCGTCTCGGGTCCACAAAGCGTCTTCCAGCGCATCGTGGGTGCCGTGCGTCTGCTCAGGAGGCTTGCCCCGCCCGGAAAGCATGATGGCTTGCTGAAGATCCCGGACGAACATCGGGAAGCCATCCGGGAGGTCAATCATCCGGCCGTAAAGTTGGCAGAGCGCGACCCAGTCGTAGGACGCGTAGTAAGCCCAAAATTCGGGTTTCGGCCCGGCGAAGATCTGGATGTGCGCCGCCATCTGATCGCGGCTGAAGATGTGCGGTCCACCCCTCAGGTTGGGGAGGACATTCGCCTTCAGCCACGGGTCGCTGCCGGCGAGGTACTCGGCCTCAGGCGCTTCCATGTAGAGGCGCTCTCCGTCCTCACGCACCATGCCGATGCTGATGAGCTTGATGGTCTTGCCATCCTCAAGGAATTCGGTGTCGAACCAGATCTTCATATCTTCACGCTCCTGCGCTGGAGGTTTCGGGGGTCGGGTGGGCGAACAGATCCGGCGTCAGGCTCACAGGGCGCCGAGGCTGCCGTGGAGCGAGGTCATCGATCAGGCTTCCGATCGCGGCCTGCGCCTCCTTCAGATGCCGCTGGATCTGCGCGGCAATCAGCGCGGGGTCGTCCGGCAAGCCATCGGTCGGGGCAGCGGCCCGGCGGCGGCGCATCACGCTTCGCCCTCAGGCATGTTGAGCGACACGAGACAGGTCGAGACGTTCGTCCCAGAGGCCTTGAAGCTGTCCGCCGGGAGTTGTGCGATGGTCCCGCCGAGATCCATGATCCGCTGGCGGAACGCGGCCTGCTTGCCGGCGCGGTAAAGGATCCCGCCCGACATGATTGCTACGAGCCGGCCGCCCGGCTTCAGGAACCGCATCGCGTGCTCGACGTGGGCGATGTCCTGACCCTTCGTGAAGGGCGGGTTCATCACGACGCGGTCGTGCACAGCGCCCGGCTCGCAGGCGAGGAAATCGGCGTGGAGGACGTCGATGATGTCGCCCACGTCGAGGGCCAACCCATCAGCGCGCTTCGCGTCCAACTCGATGCAGTGGACGTTGCCGCCGGCGGCTACTGCGGCCCGGACCAGGGCGCCGAGGCCGGCGCTGGGCTCCAGCACGGACATGTCGGGCGAGATCCGCGCCTCGGCGACAACCCGGGCCGCGAGATCCGGCGGCGTATCGAACTGCTGCAGTTCCTGCCGGACGGAGACGATCTCACCCGTCAGGATGATCGGCTCGATGGCCTCGGCCGCATCGCCCTCGAACAGATGCGCTTGGGCCTTGCGGTTCCACTTCCCGCCAGCAGCTTCAAGTGCCTTGTTGATGTCGGCGTAGAGCTTCCGATCCAGCTTCCCGAGGGCGACGAGCGAGAGCGCATTGCCCTCACAACTAGCGCGGTCGAGGACAGCAAGAACGTCTTGAGATACGCGCATGGCTCACAGGTCTCCCTTGATCGGTTCGGGCGCGGGGATTGGGTGGGGAGGGGAAGGACTGGGCGCATCGGCTCCGCGCGTGCTGTTCCAGATCGTCTCGTCGGGGGCGACGATCAGCCAGGAGTGCTGGCAGCAGTCCTTCCGCAGTCGATCGGCGAGCCGGTAGGCGGTCTGCAGGATCTTGGCGGGCTCGGCCGGGAACCGCGGATAGTTCAGCAGGCCGATACGGAAGCCCTCTTCGACGCCGCCCGTGTAGACGAAGGTGCTGGCCTCAACGGTGACGCAGAGCCCTTCCATGCAAAAACGGCGACACGTCTCCATTGCCGTGCGAAGACAGCCGGCCATGTGGATCGTGACGACGTAGGTTGGCTCGGTGCGTTGGGTCATTGCTCGCACCACATGCTGTCGCAGACAGGTGCGGGCTCGTCCGGCGGCTCGTACTTGCCGCGCAGGCTATTGGCCCACCGGATTACCTCGCGAATGCCGCTCGCGCCCATGTGCCGGTGGGGCCGATACATCGTCTTGCCGACTTCGGCCTCTAGTTGCTCAATCGCGACGATGTCCTGTTCGCCGAAAAGCTTCAGATCTGCCCGGTTCGAGTTGATGCACCTGCACTCGCGCGAACGATGCGGCAGAACCTCAATGCCAGCGCGGCGCAGGAAAGCGTTGCGGGCGTCCTCGTCGAAGGTCGCGAACGGCGCGATCATGCAGCGGTCGCCGTGATTGCCGCTCTTGGCGAGAAACCCGGGGAAGCTGGCGCGATCGTCTGTGGCGTTCTTAGCTTCTGCTCGGCGCACGCCGACGAGGCACACGGCGCGTCGCTCCGGATCATGCTCCTTAAGCCAGCGCATGCCCGGCTCAATCTTCAGACGGAAGGAGCACCACTGGAACTGCTGGGTCGGGAAGCCCTTTTTCTCGCGCGCGAGATCTGGGAACCCGATCGATGCGGTCCGGTAGGTCGCGAAGCCCAGGCTCTCGGCCCAGATCTCCATCCAGAGCACGCGTTCGGCCCAGTCCGCCGTCGCCCAGCCGGTCTCGGAGTAGACGACCGCCACGCCCTCTAGCCGCCACTCGTGCGCCCACTGGATCAGCGCGCAGCTGTCGTTGCCGTAGCTCGAGAAGATCACGAACCGAGGGGCTGTCACGGGCGGCCCTCCGGGCGCAGCACATCCGCGAGGCTGGCGCCGTCCGCGTGCCGGCCCGGCGCGCCGCTGACCTCGAGCAGGTGGTCCCGGCACCACGAGGTCGGCCTGCCGCCCTTCCAAGCGACCGGCTCGCCGCAGAACCGGTGCGCGTCGCGGGCGGCGCCGTGCGACGTGCAGGCGAACCGGCACTGGCCGTCCCGCAACTCGGCGATCCGGTAGGTACCGGGCTCCGGGGTGGGGGCCGTTGCGACCTCGCGGGCCGTGTGCTGGGCCGCCTGGGCGGCGAGAGCCGCGGTCGCCTCGCGGCGCTGGCGCTCGTACAGGAGCGCGGCGCCGGACTTCTTGGCGGGGCGTGTCGCGGGGCGGCCCATTAGACGGCCTCGGGGGCTGGAAGGCCGAGCATGGCGTTCAGCTCGGCGATCTGCGGCGCCGGCAGGCCAGGGGCACCCGTCTTGCTCGCGAGGCCCCGGAAGAAGGGCTCGCCCTCGGGCCATAGGTCGCGCAGGGCCCTGAGCGTGGTGACGCTGTAGAGGAGCGCCTTGAGGGACTGCTGCGCCTTCTCCCGCTCGGCTTTCAGGCCGTCACGGGCCTGTAGGAACGCCTGGACCTCCGCGATCAGCGACTCGTCTGCCACGTTGCCGAGACGTTCGCAGTTCCACTGCTGCGAGGGCACGCGCAGGCCCTCGCCCGCGACGTCGAGGCGGATGTTCATGCCCCCGACGTTGAACCGAAGGCAGGTGTCCGCGCGCAGCCAGCCCGCGGGTATCACCGCGACCGCCTTGCGCACCTTCTCCGAGAACACCGCGTCGTAGCAGCGGCGCGCGAGTCGATCCTCCTCGACCTTCAGCGCGCGGTGCCGGTCGGTGAAGCTTGCCTGGATTGCAGCTTTCACGACGTTATCGCGATCCTGGTTGGTGAGCCGGACGGACGGGATCTTGTCGGTTTTGGTCATCGGGTGCAGAGCTCCAGCCACCACGTTGCGATAATCACATCACTGTCGCCAACATTCAGCACGTCGCCGTCGATGCAGACGCACCGGGGGATCCAGGTCTGAAGGCCGTTGGCGTCGTTCTCGAACAGGACCGACTTGGCGGTTACCCGGACGACCTCACCCGAAAGGGTCTGGAAGATCTTCTTCGTCACGCGCCTCGCCTTTGCTGAGCAGGTCCAGGACGGCGTCGATATCGTCCTGATCCATGGTTGGTCGGGGAAGGTTGTGCGTCTGCACGCGGCGCCCGGCCCAGCGGCCGGTGTTGGCGCCATGAAACTGCAGCGTCCCGCGGATCCGCCCGTCGTCGCTCGCGGCGGCGCGCATCGCTTTCAGCTTCGCGGTGCTGCTCTTGGCGGCATCCCGGCGCAGCTCGAGCGCCCGACGGACGTCGGCAGGCAGATCGGGCCGGGCGAGTAGATCGACGACGTCGGCCTTGGCCACGCCCTCGGTCTTCACGCCGCGCATCGCGATCCAGTCGCCGAGCTCTTTCACCTTCGAGCAGCCTGAGACCCAGCCGCCGGTGGTGATCGCCATCTGCTGTTCGAGGCGCTGCTTCGTCTCCTCGACGACCAGGATGGCGCTCTCGATCGCCGCGAGGTCCACGCGGATCCCGCGGTCGTTGATGCGCTGGTCGATGGTCCAGAGCTCCTGCTCGGCCAGCGAGAGCGGCAGCAGGCGGGATTGCAGCGCGCGCTCCGCCTCGACGTCCTGGGCGCAGTAGCGATACAGCCGCTCCAGCTTGCCAGGCTCCTCCCACCACACCGGCCGGCCGTCCGGCTCGATGCGGCGCGGGCGGGCGAGCTGCATCATCACCTTGCGGCCGTCCATGTCCTTCTGATCGACGAGCCCGACCGCGGCGGCCGCGTTCTCCAAGCTGCCGGGCAGGCCGAGCGCGTAGGCCATGGTCATCGTGCACCGGGTCTGCTCGACCGGCAGCCGCGGCCAGCCGAAGCGCGGCGCCATCATCCGATTCCAGATCGCCAGCTCGAACGCCGCGTTGTGCGCGACGAAGGTGGCGCCGCTCTGGATCGCCCGGAACAGGAACTTGCGGGTCTCGGCCGAGCCGCAGTCGTCCCGGGTCAGTACCTTCACCGGCTCGGCGTCGACCGCGTAGGCCAGACACAGCACGTCGGTGGTCGGGTGCTCGGCGTAGACGTGGACGCCGGCCTTCCTCAGGTCGCAAGCGCTGCGCGTCTCGAAGTCGACGTGCACCGTCCTCACGCGCGCTGCTCCGGCTGCACGCGGTTGGCCCGCTCCCAAGCGACCACGTCGGCCAGCCGGTACCGGACCAGCTTGCCGAGCTTCACGAACGGCACGCCCCGACGCCGGTGGCGGTGCAGCCGCAAGGTCTGCTGCGTGGTCCGCCAGCGGGAGGCGAGTTCACGGGTCGTCAGGTAGGTCGTCACGGCATCTCGCTCTCAACATCGCGGTGGGATAATCGCATCACTTGAAACGCAGGTCAACGCTCCGCAACCTACGTGCGGATCCAGCGGACCGGGGCGGCGCTGACGAGGCGGACGTCTTCGACCGCGGCGCCGGATAGGGGCGTGACCGTGTAGGTGCCCTCGTCGAAGCCGCGGGCGAGGAAGCCTGTCATGATCCGGCCATCGGCGAGGCTGACCACGCTGAGCCGCCCCACCGCGTCGGGCTGCACGTCGCGCGCGGGATAGTAGAACAGCACCCAGCCGTGGTGCGGGGCGCCCGGGCTGTTGACGCGGATCGCGGTGGCGCCCTCGCGCATGTCCTGCGGGGCGGCGACGTTCTTGGTCGAATCGCTCTGATTCAGCGTGCCGCCCGCGGCCACCACGCCCCGGACCGGGATCGACCGCTCGCCGGCCTGGACGGTGACGCCGGCGCGGGCGAGCACCTCGCCGACGGGGACGCCCAAGAACTGCGCCAGCGTCCCGGCCTCGCCGACGGACATCTTTCGCTTGCCGTTTAGCATCAGGCTCAGGGCCGCGTGGTCTATGTCAATCAGCTTGGCAAGGCCTCTCTGGGAGAAGCCTTTGTCCTTGATCAGGCCCTGGAACCAGCCGGTATCGATCGTCGTGCTCATGGGCCAGATATTTCTAAAATCGAAACACGGTGTCAAGTGCGCCAGCGCATAAAATCACCGCTTGACTTATATGATGCGATAATCGAAACATATGCGGGCTGAAGGAGCGCCGATGCCAACCCCCGCAGAGAAGATCATCGCCAAGTTCGACGGGGCTCGGTCCCTGGCGCACGCGATCGGTGTGAAGCCCTCGGCGGTCTACCGCTGGACCTACCCGCGCGAGCGGGGCGGCACCGGCGGCTACGTCCCGACGGCACACATCCCGAAGATCAAGGACGCGGCCGATCTGCTCGGCGTGGTCCTGACCGCAGAGGACTGGGAGGCGTGACCGCCTCGTCGTCCCCCGCTTGGTGCGATATTCGCACCGTGATGCCGCCGACCATCACCCTGGTGCTGGCCGGCGTCCCCAAGGGCAAAGGCCGGCCGCGCTTCTCAAAGGCGACCGGACATGTCTTCACCCCCGAGCCGACCCGCTCCTACGAGGGCGCGCTGAAATACGCCGCCCAGGAAGAGATGGGCTCTCGGCTGCCGCTGCAGGGGCCGATCGAGGTGGTGGTCGAGGCCCGGATGCCGGTGCCGAAATCCTGGTCGAAGACCAAGCAGGCCGCCGCGCTCGCCGGGCGGATCCGACCGACGGGTAAGCCCGACGTCGACAACATTTTCAAGATGCTCGACGCCCTCAACTTTGTCGTTTGGCAAGATGACAGCCAGATCGTCGAGGGTGTCGCAAGCAAATTCTACCACGAGCAGCCGTCCTTGACGATCAAGGTCTGGCAGCGCGCCGATTTCATGGAGTGAGAGGACGCGATGGACACGCAGGAACTGTTGGCAGAACGTGGGAAGACGCACGGTGACTACAGCGACCACGCCCGATACACACAGGCGATCAAGGGCGTGATCGAGAGCAGCCCGAATTGGGCGAAGCTCCAAGACCACGAGCGCGAGACGCTGCACATGCTCGCGCACAAGATCGGCCGCATCCTCGCGGGCGATCCCCACTTCGCCGACCACTGGGACGACCTCGCCGGATACGCGAAGCTCAGCGCCGATCGGAACCGGACATGAGCGCCGCCGAGCAGATGACCGTCGGGTTCTGCATGCTGGCCGGCATCATGGTCGCATGCTCCCCGCTGATGGTGGTCGAGATCATCCGCCAACGCAGAATCGCCGCCGAGATCCGGCAGCTCAATGGAGGGTTCACACGATGAGTGGGTATATCGTTGCCGCGATCGCCGGCGCCGCCGGGGGCTGCTCCCTCGGCATCCTGATGATGGCCATGTTCATCGCCCGGAGCCGCTCATGATCCGGCCGCCCGAAGAGCCGGTCACGGAGACGGCCTCGACTCCCGCGGCGACCCCGGCCGCCGATGTGCAGCGCCTGAAGTTCCTGCTGCGCTCTGGCAACGCTTTCATGGTCGACGGCGTGCTGGATTGGGGAATGAAGCATCTGCGCGGGCGTGTGATTGGGCTGATGCTGAAGCAGGCGACCGACGCGAAATACGCCCGGGTCGTCGTCGACAGCATCGACCTCAGCCAGATCGAGGCGGTGGTGCTCCTGCCGGCCGCCGGGCCCGGGAAGCGCGCGAACGAGTAGGCGGAGGGGAAAGCATTCGAACTCGCGGGAGGAGCGCCTTGAGCTACAGCGTGAAGAACCTATTCCAGAAGCGCCCGGACACCATTGCTCGCGGAGACGTAGAAGACGGCGTGATCGTCGTCCGCATTCGTCCGCGGATGGGAGAGGAAGGCACGGGATCCGAAGTTACGCGCCTGCACTGGAAGCACCACTTATACAGGCCGGAGCATCCGCTACACGATGGCATTCTCAAGATGATCGCCGAGCGGATGGCCGACCTTGTGAACGAGGCCCACGAACAAGGCTATAGCCAAGCGCAGCAGGATATACGCCGCTCGCTCGGGCTCGGCTGAATAGGGCGGAGGGGGCATCCGCCCCGAGGACCAGGAAACGATGCAGCTCAAGCCCTGGCAGGAGACGGGCGCCCGCTGGCTCGCCGCCCGCGAGCGCGCGCTCCTCGCCGACGGCATGCGGGTCGGAAAGACGCCGCAGACCATCGCCGCGGCGGACTACGCCGGGGCCGAATCCATCCTGATCGTCTGCCCCGGGATCGCCCGGGAGAACTGGGCCCGGGAGTTCGACCGGTTCAGCATCATGGGTCGGCCCGTGGCGGTCGTGCACGGCGCCCGGGATCGCATCGAGCCGAACGGCGTCACCATCCTGTCGATGGACGGGGCGCGCAACGGCGACCTCTACGCTCGTGTGATGGCGCACCGCTGGGACGTCCTCACAGTCGACGAGGCCCAGTACCTTAAGAACCCCGAATCGCAGCGGACCCGCCAGGTGCTCAGCGCCCGGGGCTTCGCCGCGCAGGCGCGTCGCATCTGGTTCCTGACCGGGACGCCCATGCTCAACCACCCGGGCGAGCTGTGGATCATCCTGCGGACCTGCGGCCGGTTCGCGGGCAGCTACACCGAGTTCCTCGACCGCTTCACGGTCTGGTTCATGGGCGACTTCGGCCCGGTCGTGCGCGCGCTGCGCGACGTGGACGGCCTGCGGGCGCTGCTCGAACCGGTCATGCTCCGCCGGATGTGGCACGAGGTCAGCCCGGACACCCCCTCCCCCGTCTGGGGGGAGGTACGGCTCGACCCGGGCGCAATCTCGGCGGAGGCCAAGGCGACGCTCGCCGCGATGGAGGCGGACGGCGCGCTCGGCGGCCGGCTCCGGCGGCTGGTCGAGCGGATCGGCGCGGGGGAGAAGGTCGAGCTGTCGAAGGAGGCCGGCGGCCTCACGCAGCTGCGCTCGGCGACCGCGGTGGCCAAGGCCGGGCCGGTGGCGGCCTGGGCGGCGGCCGAGCTCGGCGCGCGGCGGATCGACAAGCTCGTGGTGTTCGGCCACCATACCGCGATGGTCGAGCAGGTGGCCGACCGGCTGGCCCCGTTCGGCGCGGCGACCATCCACGGCGGCACGCCGATGAAGCAGCGCCAGCGGAACATCGACGGTTTCGCCAGCGACCCGGCCCGGCGCGTGCTGGTGTGCCAGGACCAGGTCGCGCGCACGGCGATCGATCTCACGGCGGCGAGCCACCTGCTGTTCGGGGAATTGGACTGGGTGCCCGATAACAACGCCCAAGCAGCAATGCGCGTGCAGGGCCCGAGGCAGACCCGTCCGGTCCACATCCACGCCGCGTACCTGCCCGGGTCGTCCGACGAGGGCTTGGCCCGCATCCTGGCCCGCAAGACGAAGATGGCCGCAGAAATCTTCGGCTAGGGTGTTGTGAAAATCGAAACAGCATGCCAGGATGCGACGTGGAATCGACGGACCTAACGGAAATTGGACGTCGGTACGCGAGGCATGTTTCGATTATCTCATCAGGAGCCAACGGATGATCAAGGTCGAGTTGACGTTCGCCACCGCTGAGGAGGCCGCCGACGCGATGTGCCGCCTCGCGGGTGATGCGCCCGGGGATACGAGCGAGGGGACCGAGGCCGCCGCGCCGCAGCAGCGCCGCCGGCGCCGGACCAAGGCCGAGATCGAGGCGGCTCGCGCCGCCGAGGCTGGTGGCACCGAGGCCCCCGCCGAGGGCGCGGCCGAGCAGCCGCAGCCCGAGGCCGAGAAGGCGGAGCCCGAGGCGCCTGCCGACGACTTCCTGGGCCCGGACCCGGTGGAGAAGCAGGCGATCAGCGATACGCCCGAGGATCGCAAGCCGCCGCTGACCAAGGAGGAGGCGGAGGCCAAGTTCAAGAACGAGGTCCGGCCGGCGCTCGGCGCGGTCATGACCGCCAAGGGCCAGGACGCCGCCCGAAAGCTGCTCAACGACTTCGGCTTCCAGAAGCTCACCGACATGCCGAGCGAGCGCTACGATGCGTTCGTGGCGGTGTGCAAGCAGGCGGCCTGACATGCCGGGCGATCACGCCCGCCTGTCGCCATCCGGGTCGTCGATCTGGATGAACTGCCCCGGCCAGCCGCAGCTCGCGACTGGTCTGGAGCGCCGCGGCTCGGTCCACGCCGAGCGCGGGACTGCGGCGCACAGCGTCCTGGAATGGTGCCTCAAGCACAAGCGCGAGGCTGCCTACTACACCGATCGGTCCATCTACGTGGAGGGCCGAAAGGAAGGCGCGCTGACGCTCGGCGAAGACGATCTGGCGGCTGTGCAGATGGCCGTCGACTGGATCCGCGAGCAGATCGCCCCCGAGGACGAAGTCGCGACCGAAGAGCGGCTCCGCTACTCGGACGACCTGTGGGGCACCGCCGACGTTCGGCGCTATCGCCCCAGCACCGGCGAGTTGCTGATCGTCGACTACAAGCACGGCTCGGGCGTGGCGGTGGATGCCACCGGCAACCCGCAGGGCATGATCTACGCCCTGATGGCAGCCAAGGGGCTAGGCAACCGCGGCGTCTCGTCGGTGCGGTTCGTCATCGTCCAGCCCCGCTGCTTCCACCCGGCCGGCCCGATCCGCGAGTTCACGGTGGACGGTATCGACATGCTCGACTGGGAGGACCGGATCGTCCAGGCGGTCCAGGCCACCCAGCGGTTCAAGAGCCGCGCCGAGGTGCTGTTGCCGGTGGCGGGCGAGAATGATCCGCTCCGCCCCGGTAGCCATTGCCGGTGGTGCCCCGCGGCCGGCATCTGCCCGGCGATCAAGCGCGAGGCCGAAGCCGAGGTGCAGCGGACGTTCGAGCCGGCGGCCTACGATCCGGACGACCTGGCCGCGACGCTCGGCAAGCTGGATCGGATCGAGGCCTGGGCCAAGGCGGTGCGCGAGTTCGCGTACAGCGAGGCCGAGCGCGGGGCCCGCATCCCGGGCTTCAAGCTGGCGCCGAAGCGGCCGGTCCGCCGGTGGAAAGATTCCGGCCAGGTCGTGGACGCCCTCGGGCTCTACGGGCTGGAATCGGAAGACCTGTACGAGCGCGCGTTCCGCTCGCCCGCGCAGGTCGAGACGCTGCTCGAGCCGGCGATGCCGGGCGGCACCAAGAAGGCGCGCCTCGTGGCCGCCAAGGCTTTGCTGGCGGGCATGATCGAGGCCGTCAGCAACGGGCACTCCCTGGTGCCCGAGAACGACCCGCGGCCGCCGCTGCGCGGCGACGCGGCCGACGACTTCACCGCAGCAATCTGAGCGCAAGGAGCGAATGGATCATGGCTGAGACCGTTGATGCGATTATCACACCAAAGTTCCGGGCGTCGTTCGTCTGGGTGTTCAAGCCCAAGGCGGACAAGCGCGATCCGTTGAAGAAGCCGAAGTACTCGGTGCTGATGCTGTTCCCGAAGGGGACGGACCTGTCGGCGCTGAAGGCAGCGGCCAAGGCGGCGGCCATCCAGAAATGGGGCTCGGACGCCGACGCGAAGCTGAAGCACCCCAAGTTCAAGTCGCCGTTCAAGGACCAGGCCACCTTGGTCGATGGCGAGGGTAAGCCCTACGCCGGCGTCATGGAGGGCGGCGTCGCCGTCGAGGCGTGGTCCTACACCGCGCCGGGCCTCGCGGGGCCGAAGCTCGACCCGTCCACCGGCAAGGTCGAGATCTTGACGGCGGAGACGGACTTCTACTCCGGCGCTTGGGCTCGCGCGAAGATCCGCCCCTACGCCTGGACCAACGATCTCGGCGGCATCGGGCTCTCGTTCGATCTGGTGAACCTGCAGAAGCTCGCCGACGACGACCGGCTGGGCGGCGGCCGCACCCGGGCCGAGGACGACTTCCAGCCGGTCGAGGCGTCCGTCGAGGGCGGCGAGGGCGGCGCCGGGGACTTCTTCGGCTGATCCTCGCACCGGCCCGGCGTGTGCCGGGCCGGCCTACCCCGACGGAAAACGAGGAACAGGACGATGGTTAAGCAACAATTTCCGGGTGCAGGCCATAACTCTGAAGGCGCCGAGGGCGTGGCGGCCGACGAGCTGAAGCAGTTCCTGGAGCGCATCGAGCGCCTCGAGGAGGAGAAGACCGGGATCACCGGCGACATCAAGGAGGTCTATTCCGAGGCCAAGGGTCGGGGGTTCGATACGAAGACGATCCGCAAGATCGTCAGCCTGCGGAAGCAGGATCACAGCGAACGCCAGGAGCAGGCGGCGATCTTAGAGATGTACTGCCGGGCGCTGGGCCTAGATTTCATGCTCTAGAACGGGATGTCGTCGTCATTCAGCCGCGTTCTCCCGTCTTTATCAAGATACACCCGCGCAGCGGTATCATCATCGAAAAAGACCCTGGCAGTTCCTTGCCGATCGAATGCAGCTTTCTGATCGTCTTTTACTGAAAACGTTAAAGCTCCCGGAAAATAATTAATAGAATCCACTAAAGGGTGCGTCGATAAAATATCCCGCGCCAACACGCGGAGGTCTTTCTCCGTTTTGAAGCGAGACAGCATCTTTCCAAGAATAGAAATAGTGCTATCTCTGTGCAGAAGAGCGATATCCAACAGTCTACGAACCGCCTCAACCTCGGAATCCAGGTGATGCTGCTCTTTATATAGATTTATGCGCTCAACCAACTCGGTTGGGAGCACGTAAACTTTACGGACGGTCTCTTCGCGTTCGGCCACGATCGATCCCTCGGCGCATGTGCCGCGCCTTGAACATAGCGATTGACATGCCAGCGCACAATGGCATGATCAGGGACCGCGCAGGATATGCGTAAGCAGTGCGGCGTGCGTCGCACACCGACATGGACATAGGAGCTACCATCGAGGATCGCCCAGCGCCCGGGACAGAGCTGAAGGGCTAGAGCTCAAACTCAGGGAGGAAGGCGCAGCACCGGCCTAGGAAACCCGCTGCACCGTCTCACCCTTAACGCCGCGTTTGCCGCGCGGCTACACCCATGGACGTAGGGGTCCGTGAATGCGTGCGCATATCTATACCGGCGATTCGCCGATTAAGGAAGAGGGAACAAAGGCGGCACACACCGTCGATCACGACAAGGTTAGCGAGGTTGCCGCCGCGGCCTATGCCTTGATGGTGCTTGGCGACGAGTTGGCTCCGCGGGTTCAGGACGGTGAGGTCGTTGTGATCGACGTCGTGCTGCCGGAAACGGGCGATCTCGCCTTGGTGCAGCTCGTCGGATCGGACGTCGCCGTGCTTCGGGTGCTTGGCCCTTTCGACTCCCGGTGGCTCGCGATGCCTCGGGGCGACTGCGAGCCGATGATCGAGCTGATCCTGCTGCATCCGCAGCGGCGCAGCGACTTTGTCCCGGTCAGCAGCATCGACGTGCTGCGCCGTGCGCGGGTCGTCCGCTGATGGACACGCGCATAACCCGCGCGAGGGAGGCGGCCGCTGCGGCCGTTTCCTTTTCCCGATCTGGTGCGATTATCGCACCGCGCTTCGGCGCCGTCTCCGTGGGAGGCTGGCCGTGGATGTGATCCAGATCCTCACCGTGATCATCTGGGTGCTCTTCGGCCTCGTGGCGCTGTCCATCATCATTCTCGCCGTCCCCGCCGGGGCCGGCTTCGCGTCGGACCGGGAGGGCGAGCAGTCATGACGATCGATCTGAAAGAAGCCCTCCGCGCGGTCTGCCTCGATGGCGCGTTCACGCCACCGTTCGCCGCCTGCGGTACGGCCCGGGGTGTGGTGATCGACCAGCACGGCAAATCGGTCGCCATGGTCCTGCCGGTCATTCAGGACCGGCGCCTCGGCGCCGAGCTGCTGGCGGGAGCGCTGAACTTGGTGGCCCAGTCGAACGCCCTGGGGGCGGGCGCCGGCGAGGTCGCAGCAACCGCCACCGAACTGGAGGAAGCAGCCCTCCGCGCCCAGCCGGCCCGGGCGGGCGTTTGCCGGCGCCTGGCGCAGGTGATGCGGCAGCCGGGCTTCGGGGGCTGACGTGCCGACCGCCTATCTCAGCCGGCCATCTCTCGCGACCGAATTGGACGTGTCCGAATCGACGGTAGACGAGATGGTCCGGCGGGGCGTGTTGCCCCGCCCGGTGCGGCTATCCGCCGGCTGCGTCCGGTGGCGTTGGGCCGACGTCGACATGGCGCTTGCGTCCATGCGCGTCACGGGGAACGATCCCGAGGCAAACGAATCTGCTGAGCGAGCGCGACGTGCCGTCGAAGCGTCTAAGAAGCACGGGCGTCGTGCAACTCCCTAAAGGCGTTCACCGCGTCCTATCCCGCGGGCGCGAGTATTTCTATTGGAGCCCCGGGCGCGGCACGCCGTTTGCTGAGAAGCCCATCCGCCTTCCGGACGATACCTCTGATCCCAAGTTTTGGGTCGCGCTCCGTGAAGCACAAGGCAAGACCAACGCTACCGGAAATGTGCTGACCGTCGAAGGTTTAATCGACCTCTATCTGGATTCGGCCAAATTCCGCGGAAAGGGCGTCGGCACGAAAGACCAGTATACTCGGCAGCTTAAAATTCTGCGGGCTGGGTACGGCGACTGGGTCGCTACACGGCTCCGCCCCAACGATATGCGGCGGGTCGTCGAGGAGATGGAGGACCGGCCCGGTGCGGCCAACAACTTCCTCGGCACCATGCGTGCGCTCTCGACCTGGGCGCTTGCCCGCGGCCACGTGCCGGCGTCGTTCACGGAAGGCGTCGAGCCCTTCGACACCGAAGGCGGCCACAAGCCTTGGACCGACATGCAGATTGCGGCCGCGCACGCGGGCCTCACCGGCATGCTCCGGCGCGGCGTCATGCTCGGGCTCTACACCGGCCAGCGCGGCTCTGATGTCGTCCGCCTCGGGTGGACCGACCTTGACGAGGGTGGTCTCCGCTTGGCGCAGCAGAAGACCAAGCGCGAGGTGTGGTGCCCGGTGGTGCCCGAGCTCGCCGCTGAGATGACGGGCTGGGAGAAACGCCCGGGGCCGTTCCTGCTGCAGGCCGACGGCAGGCCCTACACGCGCAAGAGGCTGTCGATCCATTTCGATGCCGCGCGCGCCGAGATCCCCGAGCTTGCCGGCGCGACCCTGCACGGCCTGCGCGCCACCGCGGTCGTGCGGCTCCGGCGCGCCGGGCTGAGCACCGCGCAGATCCAGGACGTGATCGGAATGTCGATGGCAATGATCGAGCGCTACAGCCGATTCGCCGATCGGAAGGCCAGCGGGCAGGCCGCCATCATCCACCTCGCCGCTCGCGCGAACAAAGGGTGACTTGTAAAACGCTGTAAAACATTCGGCCGAAAAGCCAATGGTTTCAGGGTGGGAGACGAAATCGCACAG